>CAZJNP010000005.1:0-26528 GCA_964547355.1 uncultured Calditrichaceae bacterium | reverse complement strand
GTTTTTATAATATTTTAACAGTAAATTAATTGACTTTTTAATTAACCCTGCGAGTTTTCGCAGACAACCGTTAAAAGGAGGTATAACTTTTTATGACTGAAGAAAAGAAAGATGTAGTTGTGGAAGAAGCGACTACAGAACCATCAACCCCAAACCCATCTCCTACAAATGAAGAGGTGGAAGTAAAAGAGCCTGAGGCTCCAACCAATGAAGAAAAGACCGACGAAGCGCCTTCCAACCCGGACGAAGAAATAGTCGTAAAGCTGGAAGACCTTGAAGAAGAACATGAATATTCAGAAAAAGAACGGGATGTTCTGATTAACCTTTACGAAAAAACCATGAACCGTATTACCGAAGGCGAGGTAGTTACCGGACGCATTCTGGATATTACGGATTCGGATGTTATCGTAGATATTGGTTTTAAATCAGAAGGAATCATTCCGAAAGAGGAATTTGATAATATAGATGAGCTTAAACCTGGGGATGAAATCGAAGTCTATCTAGAAACACTCGAAGATTCAGACGGTCAGCTTACGCTTTCCCGCAGACGGGCCGATTTTATCCGCAACTGGGAAGAACTGGTTAGAAAATATGAAAACGACGAGGTGATCCCGGGAATCATTACTCGCCGCATTAAAGGCGGGATGGTGGTCAGTTTAATGGGCGTGGACGCCTTTTTACCCGGCTCACAGATCGACGTGAAACCGATCCGGGATTTTGATGCTTATCTTGGTAAGCAGATGAACTTTAAGATTGTTAAAGTGAACCGCGCCCGGAAAAACATTGTGGTTTCTTCGCGTGTGCTGATCGAAAAAGAAATGGAAAGCCAGCGCAAAGAAATCCTGAGCACCTTAGAAAAAGGTCAGGTGCGCAAGGGTATCGTAAAGAATATTACCGACTTTGGCGTGTTTATCGACTTAGGCGGAGTGGACGGCTTGTTGCACATCACCGACCTCAGCTGGGGCCGGGTGAATCATCCTTCCGAACTGGTGAAACTGGACCAGGAACTGGAAGTCATGATCCTCGATTTCAACGAAAGCAAGGACCGCATTTCTTTAGGACTTAAGCAGCTTCAGCCGCATCCCTGGGAAAATGTGGAAGAAAAGTATCCAGTGGGATCAAAAGTCAAAGGCCGTGTGGTCAGTTTAACTGACTACGGTGCGTTTATCGAATTGGAGAAGGGCATCGAAGGCCTGATTCATATTTCCGAAATGTCCTGGTCACAGCATTTGAAACATCCCAGCCAGGTTTTAACCGTTGGTCAGGAAATCGAAGCAGTGGTGCTGAATATCGAAGCCGAGCAGAAAAAAATCTCCCTTGGTTTAAAGCAGTTGGAACCGGATCCGTGGGAAAACATCGAAGAACGCTATCCGATTGGTTCCATTCACAAAGGGATTGTGCGGAATCTTACCCAGTTTGGCGCTTTTGTGGAACTGGAAGAGGGCATCGACGGTCTGGTTCATATTTCAGATTTATCCTGGACTAAAAAGGTGCGTCATCCTTCGGAAATTGTGAAAAAGAATGATGAGATTGAAGTGGTTGTACTGGGAATTAACCGGGAAGAACGTCGCATTGCCCTGGGGCACAAGCAGATCGAAGCCAATCCCTGGGATACGTTTGAAGAAAACTACAAGGTCGGCACCGACACAGAGGCCAAAGTCAATCGCTTCATCGAAAAAGGAATGATTGTTACTTTGCCTTTAGGAGTGGATGGATTTATTCCCAATCACCACCTGGGCTTACCGAAGGGTAAGAAAGCCAATGAGGTGTACCAGGAAGGCAGCACGGTTTTGGCCAAGATCATCGAATTTGACAAGGAGAACAAGAAAATCGTTCTTTCGATAAGCGAATACTTCAAAGATAAAGAGCGTCAGGAGTACGAAGATTACCTTGCCAAGCACGGCGTTGAAAAAACGACGGTTGGCGAAGCTGTAACCGCTAAGAAGGAAGAAAAAGCACCGGAGGCCGCGGCGGAGAAAGCGGAAGAAAAACCCGCAGAAGAAGCTAAAGAGGAAACGACGGCTGCAAAGGAAGAGGTTAATGCGGAAGAAGTAAAAGAGACTCCTACGGAAGAAGGACAAGAACCGTCTGAAAAAGAAGTGGATTCGGAGGAAAAATCCGAATAGTTACTGAAAATTTCTGTTTTCAGAAATTACATGCCTGCATCAAATACAAAACGATGCAGGCATTTTTTTACCCTTTGTAACGCGTCATCAACCTTCCGTTGCACCTCATGAAATGACACTCTTTGCCGATAAAGTATATTACCTAATTCGACTATGATTTAGCTTTAAAGCTGAATCGTACCTAGCTGAAAAGATTAAACTAAACCACTTCCCTGAAAAAGGATAATTAATCAGCAAAAAGAAAAAACTATGTTCGGTTCCTGGTTCAAAAAAATTTTTAAGGATATCGGAATTGATCTTGGCACGGCAAACACGATTATTTATGTGGCGGATCGAGGATATGTAATTAATGAGCCTTCTTACATTGCCTATAATACGGACGGCAGTATCCTCTCTGTGGGGAATCAGGCCAAGTTAATGACCGGAAAAGTTCATGCCGGAATTCGGGTAGTTCGCCCGTTAGCCGACGGCGTCATCTCTGATTTTCGGGCCGGAAAAGACATGATCAGAACATTTATCCATAATGTCGGTCTGCCTCGATTCCTGATTTATAACGCCGTAATCGGCGTTCCAAGCGGAATCACGCCTGTGGAGCAGAGAGCGGTACTGGACAGCGCGATTTCCGCCGGCGCCAGGCATGCGTTTTTGATTAAAGAACCCATGGCCGCGGCGATCGGATTGGGGCTGGACCCTTTTGGCCCCCAGGCGCATATGATCGTGGACATCGGAGGCGGCACAACGGACATCGCCGTGATTACTTACGGCGGACTGATTGTCGACAATACGCTGCGCATTGCCGGAGATGAAATGAACGAAGCCCTGACCGCCTATTTAAAAAATCACATCAAACTGCATGTGGGCGAACAAACCGTGGAACATATGAAAATTGAGTATGGTGAGGTGGGACAACATGACCTTAAGGTAGAATTTTCCGTGCGCGGATTGGATCATATCAGCCGGCTTCCCAGGAAGGTTACCGTGAGCGCCGATTTGTTCAATGATGCTCTAAAAAATGTACTCAACAGCATCGTTGGCGCAATCCGAAAAGCCCTGGACAACCTACCGCCGGAACTGTCTTCCGATCTGATTGACCACGGTATTATCTTAACGGGAGGGGGCGCATTGCTGCGCGGGTTGGATCAGTATCTGCGCGACGCCATAGGGCTTCCGGTCACTTTCCCAGATAACGCCATGTATTGCGTGGCAGAAGGCACGCGAAGAATCCTGACCGATCTGAAAAAATATAAGTCGCTACTTTACACGTAATTCCGGATGGATCATAAAAAAATGTTGTAACGCAAGGATGGTCTTACCATCCACGAACTCTTTATTCAATAATTTACGGCAGGCTTCCTCCCGGCTGATTTCCACCACCTGGATGTCTTCATGTTCTTCATCCAGGCCGCCACCGGTATAATTTTTATCCGCTAAGGTACAGTAACCAATAAAAATATACACGCGTTCTGTGGTAATTCCGGGGCTGCTAAACGCACTGGCGATATGAACGAAACGGTCAATCTCATATCCGGTTTCTTCGATACATTCTCTGCGGGCGCTTTCCAGCGGGGACTCGCCTTCGTCAATCACACCGGCCACGATTTCTTCGATCCATCCATCTCCGGTACGTTCGTAGGCGGCATACCGAAATTGGCGGATGATGACAAAACGGTCGATGTCTTCCAGATAGATTAATACGGCGACCGCTTCACCGCGCTCCAGATTAAATCTTCTGACCGGTTCGCTCCATTCACCGGAAAATTTTTCATATTGCAGAGTGGCCACATCCACTTGAAAAAAATCATTCAGAAGACGTTCGCGCTGGATTATTTTTACATTCACAAGAACCTCCTTGGTTAATCGAAGTTAGGTACAAATCACCATTTATTGCAAATCGAAACAAAAGCGGTTTATCCGGATGAATAATTATGGACTGTTCAACGATTACAAAATGGGTGAAGGCGGGTTTTCTCTCTGTTTTCTTGCCGGTGAGCCAAAGAAGGTTTTTATCCGGCGGCAGAGGTTGAAACTCCCGGGAATGGGTTTCTTGACACATTGAAGAATATTGCATAATGTCTAAAAATTAGGTTTGCTCCGACGCGAAAAAAAAATTAAATTTAACGTTTTATGCGAGGATGGCGGAATTGGTAGACGCGCTAGACTTAGGATCTAGTGCCCCATGGGCGTGGGAGTTCGAGTCTCCCTCCTCGTACTTTAACGGCGCTGTTTTCTAATCACCGGCGCCGTTTTTTATTTTAAAAGGTTTTTAACCGCCTGGCACTTTTATTTATAATTTGGGTGCTAAAAAATGGCGCTTACGGGTTACAAAAAATTCTATTAAAGAATGGGACGAAATGATCTTAATTTTCGGCGGTATAATTGTCGGCACTTTGGTTGGATTGATGAGCTCCACTCTTGGGTTGGGCGGAGGTTTGGTGATTGTACCGGCGTTAAGTCTGTATCTGGGATTCACCCAGCACGAAGCAGTAGCGACCAGTCTGTTTACCATTTTTTTTGTGACCCTGCTTAACGTATGGCGTTTCCAGAAACAAAAACTGATTGACTGGCAGGTGGTTCTTCTTATCGCGGTTTTTGCCGCGGGATCTTCTTTTGTCGCCGGGAGAGCAAGCGCTTATCTCTCTCAGATTTTTTTGATTATCCTGTTTATTCTGTTCTTAGTTTATTTGATTTTCCAGACTTTTGCCGAACAAAAAGCCCGCCAACCCCAATACGGTAAAAAATCAAAGATCATACAGGCCAGTAAGGTGGGATTCTTATCAGGAATTATTTCCGGACTCACAGGTGTAGGCGGGGGAAGTATTACCACGCCTCTTTTGATGGCCTCCGGTCAGATAGAACCCCAAAAAGTAGTACCCATATCCAATAGTGTGATGTTATTTACTTCCTTATTCGCTTCCATTTCCTATATGACCATTGCACATCCCGAACCCCGGACCTGGCAGGTGGGTTACATTCATATTGATTTGGGACTGATTCTATTTATAAGCGCCATTCCAGGCGCTTGCGTGGGGACGCGCTGGCAGCACCGTTTACCGCAAACCAGAAGGAAAATTTTACTAGGTTTGTTTTTGATCATCATCCTGATCCGTATGACCTGGCGCTTGTGGGAATTAGTGTAGTGGCTCTCTTTTCCTGGAGGTAGGTGCTTGGACGAACATGCCATATACTAAAATAAAAAAGGCTGCCTGAAAATCAGACAGCCTTTATTTTTTTGATGCAACGAAAAATAAAATTATAAATTAAACAACTTGCGGTTATCCACGATATCCGCTTGCGCTTTGATATTATTGTACCATTCCTGAAAGACCAGATTCTTCTTCTCCAATAACAACTGACGACGCAGCGTTTCTTTTTGAGCGTTAAATGCGCTGGTGTCCAGTTTGGTCTTTTCCAGCAGTTTCAAATAGTAAAAGCCGCGGACCGTTTCCACCAGGTCGGATTTTTGTCCCGGTTCCAGCGCAAAGGCTGTGGCGGCAAACTCTACGGACCGGCCAATGCCCGGAATGGACTGCTCCATAGTGAACATCGGGGTAACATTATAAATCACTTTTCTGCTGGTATCCTGATCGGCAATGGTTTTAAACGGCATGTCGCTCTGAACTTTTGGTTTCAGGCTTTCGGCATACGCGCGCGCCATCTCTTTGGCTTTTTCCAGCCGAATCCGGCTTTCGATGAATTTCGTTTGGCCTTCCAGCGGTTTGTAACCTGCCGGTTGAATGGTGGTTAAGGAAGCGACCACATAACCACGGTCGATACGGTACACACCGGAAACATCGTTTACCTTGGCGGAAAAAGCCCAGTTTTTGATGGCAAAATTCTGTCCAATGCCGGGAATGAAACCGCTTGTTTCTTCAAATAAACCGGTTTTATGAATTTCCAGACTGTCTTTCTTAACCTGAGTTTCAAACCCGTAATCCTTGGCATCTTCGGAAAAGAAGCGTGCTTTAGTCTCAATCTGCTCCACGCGGGAAGGTGCCGGCGTTACTTTCATCAAAATATGGCTGGCTTTCACTTTCCACACGCCGTTTTCTTTTTTGCGGTCTTCAATCTTAATTAAATGAAATCCAAAAGGCGTTTGAACAGGGCCCACCACCTGTCCCACTTTGCCGGAAAAGGCGGCATCGGAAAAGGGTTTAACCATGGTTTCACGGTCAAAATAGCCCAGCTCCCCGTTATTCTTCAACACCGAAGGATCCTCGGAATACTCACGGGCTAATTGGTTAAAATCCTCTCCGTTTGCGATTCGTTTTTTGATGTTCTCAAACTCCTGCATCAAGCGGGCCGTGTCCGCTGCGGTGGGATTCACAGGAAAAAGGACATAGGAAAGCTCGCGCTTTTCGTTTTGCTTGAATTCCTCTTTATGGGAATTGTAATAATCTTTTATTTCCTGATCGCTTACCTTAATCTTACCTGAGTTAAACCGGTTGGCCAGTATGCCTAAATATTCGGCTTTGGCTTTTAGATTTCTCTTTTTAAACGCCTCCAGAACTTCTTTGTCCGAAACCCGCACCGCATTGGTAATCAACGCCTGTAATTTCATATACGGAATCTGCTGGCGGTAAATTTGCTCCACCTGCATCCAGGGGATATTGGGATTGCTAAAGGCGGCGTGATACTTGTTCATATCGAATACGCCGTTGGTCTGAAAGGAAGGGTGCTGTTTGAAATCTTCCAGGGGGAAATGGTAAATCTGATAAACGATTTCGGAATCCGTAACGGTGATCCCCAGTTTTTTAATCTCGTCTTGCAGTAAGGCTTCCTGCACAAAACGTTCCCACACTTTATCACGCATGCGCTGTAAATCTTCTTCCGTAAAATTACTTTTGCCGGTGCGGGCCTTTTCTTCTTCATAAACTTGCTGATATAGTTTGGAGAACATGGAGTATTTCAACTCATGATCGTTCACCTTGCCTATTAAATCACTTTGTTTTTTTCGGCCGGAATAATTGGCTCCCCACTCAAATACCATTAAACCGATAAACGAAGCCGCAACAATGACAATGAATACCTTGCTGAATTCGCGCATTTTGGTCATCATAATAGAAGTATCTCCTAAGCTTGATACATTGCAATAAATACTATCTTCTTATAAAAGCCAAGAAATTTAAACTTTTAATTGCTTAATTTCAAATTTTCCTATCCTTTGCTTACTTCCGCTTCCGCAGGTGCTTTTACCTAAGTGAAAAGCCAGAATTCTGATACGTTGAGGAAACGAGCCGAATAGCCCAAAACGTAGAATGACGCCTAAGCCGTAAGTCGCCTAAGTTCGTGGGGAACTGCTTACATTTACTCAGAAATCTTCTGTAACAATCTGGCCGCTTTTTCGGCTACCGGGCTGTGCTTGTACTCTTTCAGGATGAGCTGGCAGGCTTTCTGCGCTTTGTTTTTTTGATCCGGCATTCCGGCATAAATTTCGGCCACCCGATAGAGATATTCTGCCGCCGTGGAGTCATTGGCGCTATGGTTGGCTAAAAGCAGAAGGGTGCCGGCTAAACGCTCTAGATCATGAAATTGTTGATCGCTGATTTCGGCCACTTTCTGCAGTGCCTGAATGGCGGCCACAGAGTCTGCGCATTCCTCGTAATATTGCATGTAGGCCTGTACAGCGCCGGTGTAATCGTTTTGTTCATACAATAAGTCTCCCAAGCGGAACAAAGCCTGGCAACGTTTGGCAGACTGGGAAAACGCTTCCACGACTAAGCGGTAATTTTCGATGGCTAAATCCGGTTTGTGAAGATCGATTTCGTAAACCCGGGCTAATAAAAACTGTGCCTGTGCGCTTTCCGAGGCCTCAGGATAATTATTGACGACCGAAAGCAAAAGGTCGCGCGTTTTGTCGTAATTCTTAAAAACTTTATCTTCAATAAGGGCTAAGTTTAGTAGAGCCTTGGGAATAATCTCCGACCCGGGATAAAGCGCGATTAATTCTCTTAACAGGGCGGAAGCGGTTTTCGGGGCTCCCTTTTTGCTGAATAATTTGGATTCCCAGAATAGTAAAATATCGTTATATTGCGCGTTTACGCCAAAACGCAGCCGGTAGTGGTGAATACCCTCGATCAGATGCTCTTCAAGACTATCCGACCGTAGCGAATACACAAAAGATAGGAAGTTAAAGTAGCCTTCCTCAGGAGAAGAAGCCGGCGGTTGTCTGTTTAACACCGCTTCAATGGAATCCGATCGTTCCACAATGTGAAGTTCGGTAAGGGCCGGCAGCAATACGTGGATTTTTGCCAGAGCATCCTTTTGAAGCTTACTGGACGGGTGTAAAAAGATCAATTTGGAAAAGTAAAAAAAGGCCGGATAGCGTTTACCCTGCTGGCGCAGCAGATCGGCTAAGATAAAATTCACCTGATCCAGCTGTGGCGAGTTCGGGAAAAGAATATCGTACCAGGTCAGCCGCGGTAAAAGGTAAGCGTCGTACTGATGGTCCTGATTTTCGAAATAAACCTGCTGTAAATGGGTGAAATACGCACTCTCCTCGTTTACATCCTGCGCCAATAATGCAGGGCTGAATGAGACAAGGCCTGAAAAAATAATAAAAAATATTACCTGCCGTAACTTGAAAGTTCGATTGAACCGCTTAAGCTGTGGATAAAACACGTGTACCAGTTCTCCAATTTATATTTAAACCGTAAAGAATAACATTATCAGAACGCCGGGACGAAAAGATGGTTCAATTTTCTCAACCGCTTAATTTCATTGGCGATACAAAAATGACTTTTTCATTTTGAACCGAAACCGTTCCCGGTGCAGCTTTGCGCAACCGCCGTACGAAACGGACCTCCGTGTAAATCACGGGAACGGTGGCGGAATGTTTTGCCCTGCTGTAAGCCGCGGCGATTCTGGCTGCCTGCTCGATGATTTTGGCCGGCGGATGTCGGTCACGCCTGGGTACGCGTATGATCACATGCGAGCCGGGTACACCCTGAGCGTGCAGCCATACATCCCATTTCTTCGCAAAGGAAAAGGTTAATAGTTCGTTGTTTCGGTCGTTTTTCCCGATGTAAATATCCCATTCTGCATCCAAGATGATGCGGTGGAATTGTTGCGGATGTAATGGTTCCTTATTGTTTTTTACGCCTGCGTTTTGAAGCAATCCCTGCTGTACCAATTCCTGATGCAACTGTTCTAATTTTTTGAGTTTAGTGCTCTGTTCCAATTTCTCTTTGAGCCGGATGATTTCCTTTAGGTCTTTTTCCAGCGTCTGTTTTTTTATTGTGAGAATCTCCATCCGCTCGCGCAGGTCTTTGTACTTGTTAAAATAGCGGCTGGCGTTTTCCGTGGCCGAGAGTTTCGGGTTTAATTTAATCCTGATTTTTTCTTGCGTTTCGCTAAAAATGTTTTCCAGTTCTACAAAGCGTGCGCCTCCGGGAATCTGGTTTTTGAAGGTAAGCAGCAGGTTGCCTTTTAATTCCGCTTCCTGTTTGAATTTTTCAACGTCTTCGGAAGCCTTGAGTTTCTGCAGCGAATTTGTAAGATACCGCAACCTTTTTTCAATAACCTGCCAGCAGTTGCGGTGCAGGGAATGAAACCGTTCCGATTGCGGTTTTTCTTCCACGAAACGCCGCCAGGCTTCGTTAACAGAGGAAAATGTTTTTACCTCCGTGTTTTCCGTCGCTTCCATATGGCGCAGCGGAAAAGGCGCAATTTTTAGCAGTTGATCGTTCTGGTAATACAGGTAATTCGCAGTGTCGGTGAGTTCCGTTGCTATTTGACGAAAAATGCGGTGCAGGGCGTCGGGGTCGGACAGGTCCTTTAACGGTGTGTCGCCGGCTACGCCCAGCCGGAAGATGATTTCGTTGGTCATGGTTTTGTTGATTGCCTGGCAGCGGCGGCGTAAAAAATGGCCCAGTTTCTGGTTTGGCTCGGATTCGACCAGGTCTTTGAGGTGCTGCGCCGGAATGGTACGAAAATCAAAAACCGAATCCCCCGGTTGTGGTAAAAATATTTCCGGTAGATCGTTTTTGAAGGACTGCATCAATTTCATGTCCGGATCGAGCAGAAAAATATTGGGATGCGAACCATAGAATATTACCAGTATCCGGTAATCATCCGTTGAGAACAAGACCTGTTTGTCATGGGGTTGGATTTCTACCTTATGGATTTTCTGTCCGGAAAGTTCCTTAAACACATCAAATCGGGGTTGTCGAATATTATGGCGTTCCGTAATTAAAAAATAAGGATAATTCACATCGACGGAGATTTTAAGGTAAACCTCTTCCTTTCCGGTCAGCTGAAACGTCAGCTCGTTTTTGCGATAAGTAAACGTCCGTTCAATGCTTGAACCCACCAGCAACGGAGTAATTTCTTTGCCTTGTTTTTCAAATAAAAAATAACTGCGATGCATGGGAACCTGTTTTGCTTTTAAAATCGATGCTGGTTAAATTGCTTCTCATCAGGAAGCACAGACAACAATTTAATTTATGAAATTTATGTTTGATTAAAAATATTTCGGAGAATTTTATGCGCAGTATGACCGGATTCGGAAAGAGCCTCCGCACCAGCGACCGACATGTGGTAAACGTTGAAATCCGTAGTGTGAATAACCGGTTTTTTGATCTTTCTGTGCGCATGCCGCGCGAACTGTCCGGGTACGAATTGAAAATACGTAATCTGGTTCAAAAACATATTGTTCGGGGTAAGGTTAACGTAACAATTACTTTTGAACTTAATCAGCAGGAACATGGAACAGCGGCGGTGGATTTGCCGGCCGCCCGTAGCCGCTACGGCGCGTTGCAGGCGCTTAGCATGGAGCTGGGTCTGGAAGATAAGGTGACCCTGGATCACCTTATCCATTTCGATGAATTATTCAAAGAAGACCTTTCTAAAGTAGAGGAAGAGGAAATCAACGCTCTCCTTTTTCCGGCGGTGGAAGACAGCCTGCGTCAACTGGATGCGGTGCGGCAAAAGGAGGGGGAAAATCTGTGCCGCGATTTAAAAGAAAGAATCCGGACCGTGCGTTCCATCAATCAGGACATTCAGGAAAAGGGACGGACAAACATTCACAGCGAGTTCGATCGTCTGCTAAAAAATGTAACCGAATTGATCGGTCAGCAACAAGTGGATCGCAGCCGGCTGGAACAGGAAGTGGCCATAATCGCCGATCGGGTGGATATTACAGAAGAGTCGGTACGCCTGAACAGCCATATTCAACTTTTTGAGCACACGCTTGAAAAGGGCGGAGAAGTGGGGAAAAAGCTGAATTTTATTCTCCAGGAAATGCATCGCGAAGCCAATACCATGAATTCCAAAACCACCGATATTGAAATTTCGCACTGGGTAATTCGACTTAAGGAAGAAATCGAAAAAATGCGCGAGCAGGTTCAAAATCTGGAATAATCAGGGAGAGTACAAAAAGTGGTTCAATTCGCGTCGCCGTACATTGCCTTCTCCGCGCCATCAGGAGCGGGCAAGACCACCATCGTAAAAAAATTAGCCCAGAAATATCCCGATCAGTTGGTGATTTCCATTTCCGCTACCACACGCCCTAAAAGGCCTGGAGAGCAGGAAGGGGTGGATTACTATTTTTTAAGCGAGGAAGAATTTAAACGTGCCATCGCCGAAGGGCGCTTTTTAGAATATGAACAGGTGCACGGAAATTATTACGGCACCTTGTTGGATAAAGTAAAAGGCCACACAGAGCAGGGCAAAACCGTACTGTTTGACATCGACGTGAAAGGCGCTCAATCGGTAAAACGCCATTTCCCGGAAGCGATTCTTATCTTCATCAAACCACCCAACAAAGATGAATTAGTTCGGCGTTTGAAGATGCGTAAAAGCGAAGACGAAGCGACCATCAAAAAACGATTGGAACGTCTCGATTTTGAATACGAACAGGCGCGTTTTTTTGACCATACCGTTGTAAACGATCAACTGGATGAGGCGATTCGTCAAATTGAGCAGTTGATCATCAAAAAATAATATTGTCTGCCGGAGACGAAAGGGTTCTGGTGGATAGCTGGATTTTCTATGATCGTTTATTTAGAAGATGAAACGAACGGACTTCTGAATCTCTTCCCGGATTTTTTTGAAATATTATCTGCTCATGTGGATGGTATTGTTTTTCGGGAGCCGGAAGCGTACGGATTTATTCTGCGCCAGGTGCAAAATAAATATCCCGGTATCCGGATCATGCGGGATCGGGAAAACAAAGGAGAGCGCAAGCTAACCATACGGGCGGTCAAGGAACTAAACCATATAGACGTGCGGGAAGATGACGTAATCTATTTTCCGATCGTTCCGGCCGAACGTTCGAATGACGCAGATTTGTCGGCCGTATTAGTTCCCATAGATTCCCGTCACCGGGTGTTTGGATATGTGGCCGGAGAGATGGCGTCTTTTGAGGATTTTATTAAGAGGCATAAATTAATACCGGATCTCAAAGGGAAAAAGGTGCTGGTCAGTGCCGGACCAACGGCGGAGGATTTAGACCCGGTGCGCTATTTAACCAACCGCTCCACCGGTAAGATGGGCATCGCCCTGGCCAGGGCCGCTTTTGTGCGTGGCGGGCAAGTACAGCTTGTGTTGGGACCTACCACTCAGCAGCCGCCCTTGTATCTAAAGACCATACGAGTACGTTCGGCGGAGCAAATGACCGATGCTATTCTCGAACAATTTCCCTGGTGTGATGTTTATGTCGCTGCCGCTGCGGTGGCCGATTTCACGCCCGAGAAAACCCACATACGCAAAATTAAAAAAAGCGACCGGGATATACAGTTAAAATTAAAACGCACCACCGATATTATCAAAACCGTGGCGGAAAGAAAATCGGACCAACTACTGATCGGTTTTTCAGTGGAGACAGATGCCGTCATTCAAAATTCCCTGAAAAAAATGCGCCAAAAAAAAATGGACATGATCGTGGTGAATAATCCCAAAGAACCGGGCGCCGGA
This sequence comes from uncultured Calditrichaceae bacterium, assembly GCA_964547355.1. Classification (GTDB taxonomy): domain Bacteria; phylum Calditrichota; class Calditrichia; order Calditrichales; family Calditrichaceae; genus CAZJNP01. The sequence goes on along the minus strand of CAZJNP010000005.1, from coordinate 13,491 downwards.
TTTGCCACGGATACCAATCGCGTCACCATTATTCATTCCAGCGGATGGAAAGAGGACCTTCCCCTAATGCCCAAAGAAAGCGTGGCACATCATATCTGGGATCGGGCAATGCACCTGCTGACAGATTCGAATACAAAGATATTAAAGACCGGGAAATCATCATGAAAGAACTTCTTGATGAGCTAACAAAATATTTTAAACACTATCAGTTGGTTTTTGGACGCGGTGTGATTTTAGATCAGCCTTTGGTTGATGAAATCAGAGTTGAAGAACCGGTTGTCCCAGCGATGCAAACGCACCAACCGCCGTCTCCCAAAGCCAAGATCGCGCCTCAGCGCAGCCCGGAACTGGAAGCATTTTATCAGGAGATTAAAGATTGCCAGAAATGCCCGCTGGCTAAAACCCGAAAGAATTTTGTCTTTGGCTATGGCAATCCGAACGCCGAAGTAATGTTTATTGGCGAAGCACCGGGCCGGGAAGAAGACGAGCAAGGCCTGCCCTTTGTGGGCGCAGCCGGCAAATTGCTCGATAAGATGTTGCAAGCCATTGGCCTTTCCCGGGACGAGGTGTACATCGCAAATGTGTTAAAGTGCCGCCCGCCCAACAACCGCGATCCTTTGCCGGATGAAGTTGTAAAATGTGAACCCTACCTTAAACAACAGTTACAGCTTATTCAGCCGAAAATTCTGGTGGCGCTGGGCCGGGTAGCCGGTCAGGCGTTGCTGAAAAGCATGGACACCTTGAGCCGGTTGCGAAGCGCAGAACATACCTACGAGGGAAAACCGCTGATCATTACCTATCACCCGGCCGCGTTGCTGCGCAACCCGCGCTGGAAAGCACAGAGCTGGGAAGACCTGAAAAAATTAAATAAATTGTTAAAGCAGAATTAGTTCTTAAATCACGGAGTGGGCGTAATCGCTTTTCTACTGTGATTTGTCGATAGTGGTTATTTTTAATTTCATATCGGGACGAAATTTTTTAAATTGCCCTGCGTAAGTTTTCCTCTGATTTAATAATCTTTTTAATATGGAGGTCGCAGTGCCGGAAAAAGAAGCGCTGGACGCGAATCTACGGGTACCGCCCCAGGCCATCGACGTGGAGCAGGCCGTTCTGGGCGCCATGTTGCTGGACAAAGACGCCGTTTCGTTAGCCATGGAAACCGTAGAAGCAAAATATTTCTACAAAAAAAGTCATCAAGACATCTTTTCCGCCATGATGGCATTGTATTCCGATAAAACGGAGATCGATCTGATCACGCTCACCGAGCAATTAAAGAAAATGGGCGTGCTGGAAGAGGTCGGCGGGGCTGTTTATCTGGCGGAAATTTCCAACAGCATTCCTTCTTCTGCCAACGTGGAAGAACATCTAAATATCGTCAAAGAAAAAGCGCTCAAACGACTATTAATAAAGGATTGTGACAACATCATCGGTCGCTCTTACGATGACAGTGAACAGGTGGATGAGCTGCTTGATTATGCAGAGCGTAAAATTTTTGAAATTTCGGAGAAGCGGCTCAAGGTGGGATTTAAAAAAATCGATCCCATCCTGCACCAGACCTTTGAAAGGATCGATGAGTTGTATCGATCCAACCGGTCAGGCGTCACCGGTGTGGCTACCGGATTTGCCAAATTGGATGAACTCACGGCTGGTTTGCAGCCGTCTGACCTGATCATTCTGGCTGGCCGTCCCAGTATGGGGAAAACAGCATTCGCACTCAATATTGCCCGCAATGCGGCGGTGGATTACGGTTATCCGGTGGGCGTTTTCAGCCTGGAAATGTCCAGCGATGCCCTGGTCATGCGTCTGCTATGCTCCGAAGCAAAAGTGAACCAGATGGCTGTGCGCACGGGAAAATTGACCCGGGAAGAAATGGATCGTCTGACCAAACATGTGGCCAAGCTGATGCATGCCCCTATTTATATCGACGATTCGCCGTCTATGAATGTGCTCGAATTACGTGCCAAGGCGCGGCGTCTGAAAACCCAGCACAATATTCAGCTCTTGATTATCGATTATTTGCAGCTCATGGAAGGACATAAAGGCGAAAACCGCCAGCAGGAGATCACACATATTTCCAGAGCCATTAAAGGAATCGCCAAAGAATTAAATATCCCGGTACTGGCGTTATCGCAGCTTTCCCGGGCCGTGGAACAGCGCGACAAAAGTCATCGGCCGCAGCTTTCGGATTTGAGGGAATCGGGCGCCATTGAACAGGATGCCGATTTGGTGATGTTTGTGTACCGCCCCGAATATTACGGCATTATGGAATTTGCGGATACAGGGAACTCAACCCACAATATGTGCGAAATAATAATTGGGAAGCAACGGAACGGACCTACCGGGGATGTGCGTTTAACATTTTTGAAAGAGTTCGGCAAATTTGCAGATCCGGATCTGTTCCATGAGACAACGGTGCTTTCGCCGGCGGAATTTTAAAGTTTTGTTTAAATAAACAAGACGTAAACGCTTTTATAAACAGAGTGTTGCGAAAGAATTATGTTTAAACACGCAGACGCCACATTAATTCAGAAACTGCACAAACGCTACGACCAGCGCTTCGAAAAATTAGCGAAGGATGTGGATTCCTATTGCAAGCTAAGCGATGGTCGTTTAAGGAAGGCGTACGACTTGGCCATTGAAGCCCATTTCAAACAGAAACGTTATTCCGGAGAACCGTATTTTGAACATTGCCTCAGTGTGGTGGAAATTTTGGCCGATCTGCGTATGGATCAGGCAACTCTGATTGCCGGCTTTTTGCACGACACCGTCGAAGACACCGAGGTAACCCTGGAGCATATTAAAGAAGAATTCGGGGAAACGGTCGCTCTGTTGGTAGACGGCGTGACCAAAATCAGCGGTCTCAAATTTCAGAGCAAAGTGGCGCGTCAGGCCGAAACCTTTCGCAAAATGTTACTTTCCATGGCCCAGGACATCCGGGTAATTATTATTAAATTTGCCGACCGTCTGCACAATATGCGCACCCTGGAGCATGTACCGGAGCATAAACGCGAACGCATCGCCATCGAAACCCGAGATGTTTACGCGCCCTTAGCTCATCGTTTGGGTATCGCAAGGATTAAAGCCGAACTGGAAGACCTGGCGTTGAAACATTTAAACCGCCAGGCTTATGTGGAGCTGGTTAAAAAAATTCAGTCCACCAAAACGGAACGCGAACGCTATATTCGCAAGGTCATTAAGCCCATCACCGAAGAACTCGAAAAGCACAATATCCCTGCCGATATTTACGGCCGCCCGAAATCTTTCTACAGTATTTATAATAAAATGGAACGCCGTAACCGGCCGTTTGAGGAAATTTACGATCTACTGGCCATCCGGATTATCGTTAAAAAAATCGAAGAATGCTACTATGTGCTGGGCCTGGTGCACAGCCTTTATATGCCCATCTACGATCGCTTTAAAGATTATATTGCCATGCCCAAAGTAAACGGCTACCAGTCGCTCCATACCACGGTGGTCGGGCCGGACGGCAAGATGGTGGAAATCCAGATCCGCACACAGGCCATGCACCAGATGGCGGAAGACGGAATCGCCGCCCATTGGAAATATAAAGAAGGCGTGGAAGACCGGAACCATTTCGAAGAACATCTGCGCTGGGTGAAAGAACTGCTAGATCAACAGATGCAGGAAAAAGACCCCGGCGATTTCATGGAAAGCCTGAAAATCGATCTGTTTCAGGATGAGGTCTTTGTGTTTAGTCCGCGAGGTGATTTGTACAAGCTGCCGCGCGGTTCCACACCTATCGATTTTGCCTATGCCATCCATACCAATGTGGGTAATCAATGTATTGCCGCAAAAGTAAACGGCCGGATCGTTGCTTTGCGTACGCCGCTTAAGAGCGGTCAGCAGGTGGAGATTATCACCTCACAAAATCAAAAACCAAGCCAGGACTGGCTATCTTATGTAAAAACAAGCAAGGCGCGACACTGGATCAAAAAGATCCTACGAGAAGAACAGAAAGCGCAGACCCTGGAAATCGGTGAGGAAATTTTGATCCGGGCGCTGAAAAAGTACAAACTTACGCCTGATAGCAAGGAAGTAACGGACATCCTGCCTAAAATCGGTTTCCACAACGTGGAGAGTTTAAAGATAGCCATCGGCCGCGGCGAATTTATCGTCGATAATCTGATTAAAAAAATTTTTCCGGATCAGGATGTAAAGCCCCGGAAAAGAGAGAACATCTTTGTTAAATTCCTTAAACGCGCCAGAAGCGAAAGCGGTATCCGCGTACAGGGTATCGATAATATCATGATTCATTTTGCCAAATGTTGTCAGCCCGTGCCGGGAGACAGGATCATTGGCTATCTGACGCGGGGAAAAGGCGTTACTATTCACCGCACAGACTGCAAGAACATGATCAAGCTGTATGAAGAAAAAGAACGCATTGTGGAAGTGGAATGGGACACCGATCATCAGCAGAAGTTCCGGGTGCAGCTATCGATTATCGGTGAAGATCGCAAGAATCTTCTGAAGGACATCACCCTGTCCATTGCCAAGCAGGAATTGAATATTTTAAACGTGAATTTTTCGGTAGAAGATATGTACGCGCGGGGATTCCTGGATGTGGAAGTATCGGATCTGGCGCATTTAACCAAAATTATGAACAGTATCCGAAAAGTTTCCGGCGTTTTATCCATCGAGCGGGTAGAACACCAGGGTGGCTTTCATCGGATAGAAAATCAATCTTGAATTCCATCCCATTTGTTCTTAGCTTTTTAATAATTATTAATCAGATAAGTCATATAAGTCATAAAAAAATTATGAGGGGGTTTGGTTTGGATTATATCTACTTGACCCAGGATGGTTTGGATAAGATGAAAAAAGAGCTGCATGAGCTAAAATACAAAAAGCGGCCAATCATCTCCCAAAAAGTAGCTACCGCAAGAGAACATGGAGATTTAAAAGAAAACGCCGAATACCATGCCGCAAGGGAAGAACTTTCCATGGTGGAGACCAGGATTCAACAACTACAGGATCGTATTGCCCGGGCCCGAGTGATCGACGAAAGCGAGATCAATACTGATGAAGTCTCTATTTTAAACACCGTTAAAGTCCAGGACCTGCGCCGCAATAAAGAATATGTTTATACGCTGGTGTCCGAAGACGAAGCCGATTTTAAGCAGAATAAAATTTCCATAACTTCACCGGTGGGAAAAGGGCTGCTTGGTAAAAAAGTGGGGGATATTGCCGAAATTCAAGTTCCCGCCGGACTTTTAAAATACAAGATTCTATCCATCGAGTAGTAATGAAAATCCTTCATTTCCCATTGTAAGACAAGGAAATGAAACAAATTATTAAAGGCATCGTCTGTTAAATTAAATGAAACAACAAGTGAAAATTAAGTCGTTAGAAAAATAAAATTTTGGAGGCGTTATGTCTCAACAAGCATTTGGAGAAGCACCTAAAAAACTATATCGTTCACGCGCAGACCGGATGTTAGCCGGTGTTTGTGGCGGCCTGGCACAGTATCTGAATCTGGATTCCACTATTGTTCGGATTTTGTGGATATTAATCACTCTGTTATGGGGCGTGGGGTTGTTTCTTTATATTGCGGCGATTTTTATCGTACCTGAGAATCCTGAGGAAATCAGCGAGGAAGAAACTTCTACCAGCCGGTTAAAAGGAAACGATAAAACCCTTTTTTGGGGTGGTCTGTTAATTGTCATTGGCATCATTTTATTGATGAACCAATTGGGGATTTTCTACGCCATCCATTTTTGGAGCATTCCGTGGCAACTCATCTGGGCGGTATTTTTGATTTTAATCGGCGCCTTCTTATTGATGAACAGGAAGTCTGTAGAAGCAACTGAAGCAGGGGAAGATACTTCTTCCGGAGCGGAAACGGTTGTTGGACGCAAACAAATTTACCGTCCGCGGGAAGATCGCATGCTGGCCGGTGTATGCGCAGGTTTGGCCCGCTATTTTGACATCGATGTAACCATTGTCCGTCTGATTTATGTTCTTTTAACATTTGCTTCCATCGGAGTCGGTATTATCGCATACATCGTAATGATTTTCGCCTTTCCGGAAGAACCGGATTCCACGGACATTACGAATATAACCGGGGAATAAATTATGAAGAACAGGAGTATCGCAGGCTGGGTATTAATCGCTTTAGGCGCCTTATTATTACTGAACCAGTTTAATTGGTTAGAACTGGATCGCTTTTTGATCGTTTTAATTTTCAGCATCGTATTTGCGGCTCTTTTATTTCAAAAAGCCATGGGGCATCCGATGAAAAAAGGAATTATCGGCGGCAGTTTTTTCGTCTTTTTTGCGATTATCACTATTCTGATGAAAATCGGTTCACTGCCGGTGAGCGATTCACTGGGTTTTGGTTTACTGCTCATGGCGCTTGGCGTATCAAATTTTATTTATTTTTTAATCACCAGGATCCGCATAGGTAACATAATAAGCGGCGTAATTTTTATCCTGCTGGGATTGCCGCCGGTGCTGAGTTATTATGGCTATACAAATTCCTGGGATATTGCCGATTATTATTCTACGTATTGGCCGGTATTGTTAATTTTAATCGGAGGCGGAATTCTCATCGATCAGCTTCGAAAAAGGCCGCGTAAACCGGCTTAACGGGTTTAATCATAACTTTTTGATATAAGGATGTAGCACCGGTATGGCCAGAATACAAGGAGAAATTCGACTTCCGGGCGATAAATCAATCTCTCACCGGGCGGCAATTTTATCGGCTTTACGTTCTGCCGACTCCGTATTCCAAAATTTTAATTTTAACCGTGATTGTCAGGCTACCCTTGATATTTTGCAATCCTTTGGCGTTTCATATGGTTTAAAAGACCACACGCTGACCATTCATGGCAAAAGTCTGAAAGAATGGCGGTCACCGCAAGCCATACTCGACGCCAGAAATTCAGGCACCACCGCCCGCTTGCTGAGCGGAGTGCTGATGCATTTGCCTTTTACCACCAGTCTGACCGGCGATCAATCGTTGCAAAAACGACCCATGAAACGCATCATCGATCCTCTGACTCAGATGGGCGCCAAGATTGAATCCAATAACGGTTTTCTGCCAATGACTTTTAGGCCAACGGAAAAAACGCAGAGCATCCGTTATGTGCTGCCGGTTGCCAGTGCGCAGGTGAAGTCGGCGGTACTGCTGAGCGGGTTGTTTGCGCCCGGCCAAACCGAGGTGGTGGAGCGGGTTCCTTCCCGCGATCATACCGAGCGGCTGTTGCGCCTGAGAAGCCGCGTAAATCCGGACGGCAGTCGCTCCATATTCAGTGTGCCGGATGTGGAGATTCCAGATATTTCCATGACCATTCCGGGTGACTTTTCCTCTGCGGCTTTTTTTCTGACGGCAGCTCTTATTACGCCGGATTCCCAGCTCGTCATACGGGATGTGTCGCTGAATCCTACCCGCATCGGATTCCTGGAAGTCTTACGGCGTATGGGTGCGACACCGGAGGTGATCCGGAAGAGTCTGGAACCGGAACCCGTGGGGGACATCTTTATTCGCAGTCAGACCTTGCAGAATATCGAAATTCCTACGGAGCTGGTGCCCAATATCATCGACGAAATTCCCGTCCTTGCCGTTTTGGCCACCCAGTCGGAAGGGACGTTTACAATTACCGAAGCCGGAGAACTGCGGCATAAGGAATCGGATCGTATTGCCGCCGTCGTGCAGAATCTGAGAAGTGTGGGTGCCGAGGTCGAAGAACTCGAAGACGGTCTTAGAATCACCGGTCCTCAAAGGCTGAAAGGCGGAAAAGTAGTCACATATGGCGATCATCGCATTGCCATGGCTTTTGCCGTGGCGGGACTGGTCAGCGAACAGGAAATTACCCTGGACGAACCGCAATGCGTTTCGGTCAGTTTTCCAACCTTCTGGGAAATTTTTAATTCCATTGTCAGATAAGCTCCATGAAAAAATTTGCCGTTATCGGATATCCGCTAAACTATTCACGTTCGCCCGAAATCCATAATCGGGCTTTTGTCAATCTCGGCATGAACGCGGTTTACGAGAAACTTGAACTAGTGCCTCAAATTTTTCAGTTGCGGATTAAAGAGGTTAAAACGCAAAACGAATGGAGCGGTTTTAACGTTACCATTCCCTTTAAAAAAGAAATCATTCCTTTTTTGGATGCGCTGGATCAAACGGCACAAGCGGTTGGCGCGGTGAATACCGTAGAGATTTCGGATCGCGGAGAATGGATCGGGCACAATACGGACGTAATCGGATTCATCAAGCCGTTGCAAACTCTGCCTGAATCGCCGGATAGCTGTCTGGTTATCGGGGCAGGGGGCGCCGCCCGGGCCGTATTATTCGGGTTGCTCTCCGTAATCAAACCGCGGGAGATCATGGTATGTAACCGCACGAGGTCTAAAGCCGAAGAACTGAAGAACGCTTTGGCCGGCCGGGCAGATATTCCCATCGAAGTGGCTGCTTTGAATGAGATGACGGATTGTAACCGCTCCTTCGATCTGGTGGTCAATACCACTTCAGTTGGCATGGGGCAGTTGAAGGACAAACAACCGCTTTCTTTAAAAGGGATCCTTCGTCCCGGAAGTGTGGTGTACGATTTAATCTACAACCCGCAGGAAACCAGACTGTTACAGGAGGCTTCGGCGCTGGGAGCGACAACCATCAACGGATGGCCGATGCTGGTGTACCAGGCGGCGGCCAGCTTTCGCATCTGGACTGGCCGGGATTTTCCGCAAGAAATACTGCAAGAGCTCCTCTCCCTAAATAGTTAATGCAAATTTTAGACCCGAGTAAAGCATTTATGCATTTCGCTAATAAACTACACACGTAAAGCCGCCAAGTTTTAAAATATCACAAGTTTATATCCCTCCAATAAAATATTTTTCTCCTTGACATGCGAAAAATGCTGACATATCTTTTCTGCGTTATCAAAATCATTTGATTTACGCTTTCTCTCCGATCCGAACAAATCCGACCGCTCTTATGACTTACATTAATAATAGGAAAATGCATCATGTTATCTCAAACCAAACATTTTATAACCGCCTCTTTCCTCCCATTCTGATTTTTGTTTTTGTGGTTTTGTTCAGTTACTCATCAGTTAACGCGAAAGAAGTCATCTGGGCCCAGGCCGCCGGAGGGGAAGGCGATCAGTGGGGCGAACGCACGACCATCGGTCCGGAAAACGAAATAATAGTCACAGGACGTTTCAACGGTACCATCCGCTTTGGTGAAGGGCAGGAAAATGAAACCACGCTGACCGCGGACGACGGTTATTATTGTTTTTTTATTGCTAAGTACGATTCCAGCGGTTTCTTTCAATGGGCGCGCCAGATTAATGTTTTTATGAAAAAGGGTTATCCCTGGAATGCAGGCGTGCCGGAAACGGCGATTGATAATCGGTGCAACATTAATATGGCCGGTTTTTTTTCTAACCTCGGTTCAAATCAGCAAAGGGCAGCCGGATGCGATCACGCTGTCCGCAGTAAATGGTTCCTCGGATATTTTTTTAGCTCAGTATTCCCCGGACGGAAAATTGAAATGGGCGATTAACGAAGGCGGTCCCGGCGACGAAGAGGATGCCTATGTTGCGGTTGACAAGCAGAACAATATTTTTGTTTGCGGATCCCATGCGGACAGCGCGATTTTTGGCAATGAGACGGTCCAACCGGATACTTTGTACACCATTGGCGACATCGATATTTTTGTGGTGAAATACGATTCCAGCGGTCATTATCTGTGGGCGCGTTCCGGCGGCGGAGAATGGGACGATCATGTTAAAGCCGTAACCACAGACCTTGCAGGAAATGTGATTATTACCGGTCGGGTCTCTAAATCTGCCGTTTTCGGTAAAGGACAAAACAACGAAACCGTCCTGCCGGGATTCGGTGAGTGGGACATCCTGATCGCTAAATACGATGGGCAGGGAAATCTGGATTGGGCCAAAGACATAGGGAATGAATCGGTGGACCAGGGCAGTGCAGTGGTTACGGACAATGACAACAATGTTATTGTCAGCGGCTATTTTACACGTAGTGCCGTTTTTGGTGGTGAAGAAGATTCGCTCTACTCACCCTATTTGTGGGCTGAGCGTCTTTTTGTGGTAAAATACGATCCGGGCGGGAATTGCCTGTGGGCGCGGCAAAGCTACGGCGATGAGATGTCCTCCTGTCAGGGATTAGGTGTGGACGTTTATCAGAATAATGAAGTTTTGGTACAAGCGTTTGTGTTTTTTTATGCCCGATTTGATCAGGATGGTCCGAATGATACGTTGATTTCGGCTATTCCGGATACCGGAGGCATGGTCATGGCCGAATTCTCGACTGACGGGGCGTTTAAATCCGTTGAGAATGCAGGTGATTGGGATTACATTACGGAAAATTTTACCATTGACCAGACCGATCACATCATCCAAACCGGCCGCTTTAGCAGCGATATCCATTTCGGTTCCGGCGAACACAGCGTGGAACTGATTAACCGGGGCGGATATGACGTGTTTGTGGCCAAATTCGGCGATGTTTATACGGGAATCCGGCGGGATGGATTTGCTCCTCAGCAATTTCAATTAAAACAAAATTATCCCAATCCGTTCAATGGTTCGACAACATTTATTTTTTCTTTAAACCGGCCGGATCAAGTGGCGCTGAATATTTACGACATCTGCGGAAAGAAAATAATTACGCTGGTGGATCGGCCATTTTTACCCGGCACTTACAAATTTTCATGGAACGGCCTGAATTCTGACGGAACAGAAGCCGCCAGCGGTGTGTATTTCGGAGAATTAACCACCTCTTACGGAAGCCGGGTTGTGAAAATGTTACTCGTCCGGTAGCAGGGAATGAAAAAACTACGGCGAAATTAACGCTTACCCGAGGGTTCTAAAATCATTCGCCCGTATCATCGGACTCGTTTTTCTCTTCTTTCTTGACGTCTTCGCCCAGGGTTTTGCGGAACTGATGGGCAGTGCGGGCAAATTCAATCAGCCGTTTCTGAACCTTGTCAAAAATGGAATCCCGGGTGTAGGAGCCGTCTTTATGCGGTAAACCGCAGGGTACGTCAGTTAACAGGCGAATGCCGTCTTCCACGTTGTTCACGGCCCAGATGTGAAATTTACTTTCTTCCACTGCCTGTACGATCTCCTCGGGCAGCAGCAAGTTTTTCACGTTAGATTCCGGAATGATGACGCCCTGTTCGCCGGTCAGTCCTTTGGATACGCACACCTTATAGAAGCCTTCAATCTTTTCATTGACGCCGCCGATGGCCTGCACCTCTCCTTTTTGATTCACGGAGCCGGTTACCGCGATGCTCTGTTTAATCGGCACCTGAGCGAGGGAAGAGAGCAGGGCGTAAAGTTCGGCCGAAGATGCGCTGTCTCCGTCTATCAGACCGTAATTTTGCTCAAAAGTGAGGGAAGCGGAAAAGGAAAGCGGCATACTCGTGCCGAATTTCTGAGAGAAATAACCGGTTAGGATCATAACACCCTTATCATGAATTTTCCCGCTCATGCGCGCTTCCCGTTCGATGTTAATGATGCCCCGCGTGCCGATGTAGGTGTTGGCCGTAATGCGGGCCGGTTTGCCGAATGCGTAATCGCCCAGATTGTAAACGGCCAGGCCGTTGACCTGTCCCACTTTTTTCCCGATGACGTCCACTTTAACGAAATTATCGTTAATGGCGTCCTGGAATTTTTCTTCCGCCAGATCGTGACGGTAATTCAGATTTTCGATGGCCTGGCGCACTTCCTTACGGGTGACGATTTTTTTACGCGCCTTTTTAGCCCAGAAGGAAGCTTCCCGGATGATGCGCACCAGCTCGCCAAAACGGATCGAAAGACGTTTTTGATGATCGGCCAGGCGGTACCCGTATTCCAGCACCGCCGAAACGCCAGAACGGTCAAAATGAAGCAAATGCTCCTCATGCACCACGCGCGAGATGAACTGCACATATTTCTGAACGGATTTAGGCGTTTCTTTTACTTCCACGTCAAAATCCGCTTTTACTTTGAAAATCTTGCGGAATTCTTCATCGTAATTATGCAGCGTGCGGTACAAATACGGTTGTCCGATTAAAATGACTTTGAGGTTTAGTGGAACCGGATCCGGGCGTAAGGAAACCGTTGTGGAGATGCCGTAAAAGGTGTTTACGTCTTCGATGCGCAGCTCTTTGGAACGCAGCGTTCGTTTTAACGCTTCGTAAGCGAAGGGATGTTTGAGCAATTGTTCTCCGTCCAAAATCAAATAACCGCCATTGGCGAACAGCAGCGAACCGGCTTTAATCATGGTATAGTCGGTGTAAAGAAAACCGTGGTAAGATTTTTTTTCGATTCGCCCGAATAAATTGTTGTACGTGGGATTGGTCTCATAAATCACCGGCGCGCCCTTTTGGCGGGAATTGTCGATCAGCACATTAATCTGATATTTATTGACATGGTATCCCGGATCGTCTGCGGACGTGGCTTCGTTGTTTTTTTGGTCGTCCATTCCGATGAATTCGTCCACGTTTTTTATGATGTCTTCGGCGGCTTCGTTTAAATAACGGGTCACTTCCTCGCAGTGGGCAAAGGTCTCGATGACCGGTGTAAAGTGGTTGGTTACCACATAACGTGCTACTTGTTGGTTTAATTCGTCGATTTGATCATCGAGATAACGGTCCAGTTTGGTCAGTTCCCGCACCACCTGTTGCAAACGTTTTTGTACGTGATGCAGATTTTCGTTGATTTCCTTTTGCTGGGCCTCGGTCATCTGCTGGTATTCTTCGTTTTTGATGGTTTTACCGTCTCTTACGGGAATGGTAACAAAACCCATGCTGGAGCTTTTAATACGCACATCCCATTCGTCGGCCTCTTTTTCCAACTGCGCGTAGATTTCCTGTTTTCGATTTTGAACTGCTTCAATGATTTCATTTTTTCGTTCGGCGTAATTTTTTGATTCAAACGCTTTTTGCAGATCGGTCCTTAGCGTGGAGATCAAACGCTGCATCTGTTTTTTTAAATGATTGGCTTCCCCGGAGGGCAGACGCAGCGCCTTGGGTTCGTCTGGATTTTCGAAATTGAAGACAAAGACCCAGTCGTCTGGCGTGGGGCGTTTTTTAGCCGCTTTGTTCAGCAAATCCCGAACGATGGTGGTTCGCCCGGTACCATAATTTCCGGTCACGAAGATATTATAACCGGAATCCTCGATTTCCAGGGCAAAATTAATGGAAGCCACCGCCCGATCCTGTCCGATGACCGTTGTTAGTGGTTTGATATCTGCCGTCGTTTGGAAAGGGATGTGGTCTATGCGAATGCGTTTATTCAAGAGCTTGACGGGGACAATACATTTTTTGTACATGATGGCTCTCCGTGTAGAAATATTCCTAACTTAAGCATCTAGGTCCATATATACAATATCCGTATAAAATGTTTGCATCTTTAGCGCATATTTGATAAAATTTTGCCATTGGGAGTAGATAGGGCCCGGTGGCCCTCCCGGCCTTCAAAGCCGTGTGTGTCCCGCTTAAGGGACAGGTGGGTTCGACTC
>CAZJNP010000004.1:0-26554 GCA_964547355.1 uncultured Calditrichaceae bacterium | reverse complement strand
GGGATTATGAGCGCAGGAATCCGTACCAATCCAAACCGCGTCCCCGTCCGCGTGTGAAATCCTATGTTGACTTTCATACACCTCCCGACTTTGGTCCGAAATTGAGAACCCTGCATCCACTCTCTGATTGGCATCTTCTGTTTATCGGCAACTGGACCGCAGGTTACTGGGATACATGGAATCCGAATAATGTTCCCGGAATTCAATACAATATCCAGTGGAAAGATTATTACAATCTGGATTTGAGAATTTCCAAGACCTTCAAATTTAAAAATTTTGATGTCAAGTTTTTTGCGGACGTCAACAACATATTCAATTTTAAACATTTTTCCGGAGTTTCTTTTTCGGACGTATTTGACTATCAGTACTACATGCGATCCCTGCATTTGCCGGAAAACATCACGGCAAATCTCGGTTACGGCAATATCCCGGGCGATGACCAGCCCGGCGATTACCGCCCAACCAGTGTCTCCTACCAGCCAATGGAGTGGACGTCGGACATCAATTCCCTTGCGGAACCAGACCCGCGGGTGATCTATTATGATGCCACTACAATGCGCTATTATCAGAATGACGGCACTGCCGGGTGGCAGGAAGTACAGGGCTCTCGTCTGCAACAGATTCTGGATGATAAGGCGTATATTGATATGCCTAACTTGACCTATTTTACATTTCTGAATCCAAGAAATGTGTTCATGGGGTTAACATTAACTTATCATTTTTAAACAGGTATGAGCGAGTCTAAATCTAAAACAAGGGATAGATATGTTTGATCTTAAAATTACGAAACGAAGTTCGGTCAGATTCTGGATTGTTCTTTCTTTGTTCGTGATGGGATTTTCCCGTCTGCCTGCCGGAGAAACACAATGGATCGCGGTGGGCAGTCTGCACGACTGGTTCCACAGCGCCGGTTGTGAAATTGAGGTGGGACGCACCTACCAGGTTTCCGATCAGCAGGACGGGTTGCGCTGGAACGCGCAATTCAAATACCAGGACGTTAAGGCCGCAAAAGCCTTGTGGATTGGGTGTAAAAATTTCAATGATCCTGTGGCTGGGAAAACATTCAATTACAAAGTGGTACATGTGGGACCACGTGTTCTGGATGAGAATAATGAATTTATGACCGAGACGTTCGAATTGTGGGGTAAGTATGATCAGCCCCTGGTACTTGTGGATGGTATACCGGCTTCAACCCTTAAATATATGGAAAGCGTGGATTACGTGGACCCTGATCTTCCGGCGGATCGCGTTTTGTACAATGTAGTGCGCACTTCCCTTGGTCTGCAGATGACACGCACCATCTACGCATTCACAAATAAAAACCATGATAATTACTTTATTTATGATTATGTGTTTAAGAATGATGGCATCATCGATCTGAACGGTACTTCCAATCCGCAAACGCTGCAGGATCTGGTGATCTTTTTTCAATACCGCTATGCGCCCAGCCGTGAAGCAGGCGTGTACGGATACGACTGGGTGAAAATACAGTCGATTTCCTGGGGTAAAAGCACCATGAATGATGTGATTTATACCCATCCGGAGACGGGTAATCCTTTTCGGGCGTTGATTTCCTGGATGGGTAAGCATTCCGAATGGAGCGGCCCCGGTGACAATATTGGCGGTCCGGCTTTCTTGGCAGACGGACATTTTAGCGCGCCTCAGTTTGTCGGCGTGGTGGACCTGCATGCGGATAAAGGACCCGGCGACCCCACCGATGATATTAACCAGCCGAGCACTACTCAAGAAGTTGGTTCCGATGATCCCTGGACGTACAATAATGATCAGTACAATGCAGCCGCAATGGCGCAGGAA
Organism: uncultured Calditrichaceae bacterium; assembly: GCA_964547355.1. GTDB lineage: Bacteria > Calditrichota > Calditrichia > Calditrichales > Calditrichaceae > CAZJNP01. The sequence goes on along the minus strand of CAZJNP010000004.1, from coordinate 24,739 downwards.
TACCAGGTGATGACAGCCGGACGTCCGGAACTATCCCACGCCGAGCGGGTAGGCGACGGTTTTGCGGATAAATACGGTGGCACTCCGGGCGGTTATTCTACGGCTCAGGGCTTTGGTCCTTATACATTAGCGGTTGGCGACAGCATTCATATCGTTAACGCCGAGGGCGTGGCCGGTTTGAACCGCCAGCTCTGCTACGATTTGGGCGCAAAGTGGCTAGCTAACGAGGCGCCGTTCAAATTGCCGGACGGTTCAACCACTAAAGACCGCAACGAGTTTAAAAATGCCTGGGTAATGACCGGACGAGATTCTCTCATCAAGACCTTTGACCAGGCAATGGAAAATTACGAATCTGATTTTAATATTCCCGAACCTCCCCCTCCACCCGAACAATTTGAGGTTAATTCAGGCGGCGACCGTATCTTTCTCGAATGGTCGGATAATGCCGAAGGCTGGGTAGGACAAAATTTTGGCAATAAGTTTAACGGTTACCGCATTTACCGCGCCATTCACCAACCGGACACTACCTACGAAATGATCTTTGAATGTGGACCGGGAACGGAAAATCCGGAAGTGGTACACAGTTACGAAGATAAATCGCCGCGCCGTGGATTTAATTATTACTATTACATAGTCTCTTATGACGATGGCACAACACCTGACGGCGTGCTTGAAAGCAGTAAGTTTTATACCATGACCACCGAACCTGCTTTTCTGCAGAGACCGGCCGGAACAAATCTGGATGATATTCGCATCGTACCGAACCCTTACAACATCAAAGCCCGCGACTGGCAGTTCGGAATCAGCGCACCGGATCGGATTCTGTTTGTGAACTTGCCGCCCTTTTGCGATATCAAAATCTACACGGAACGGGGCGATTTAATCAAAACCATTCATCATACGGACGGTAGCGGTGACGAATCTTGGAATTCCATTACCGAATCGCGTCAGGTGATTGTAAGTGGTATATATATTGTTTATTTTGAAGTGACGCAGGATTATAAAGATGAAACCGGCAAGCTCATCTTCAAAAAAGGCGAGTCGGTATTTAAGAAACTGGCGGTAGTTCGTTAAGTTGATGGTGTATTAATTAAGTAATGGAGAGATACATGTTCCCAAAAATCGCGAGTAAGTATTTGGTAAGCGTGTTCGCGTTGCTCACGTTTGTTTTTATGGCAAGCTGTGATATTTATAAGAGTAACGAATCCGAAATTAGCAGCGTGGACAAGACAGTCTGTGAATTATTCAGCGACAGCGTATTTACAGAGGTAAATGCGAAGTTAGCCTCTGATTACAATCCGGAATGGCTGGATGCAAATCTTTCCGGCTTTATTGCAAGTTTAATGGATTCGCTTGAGGCCAATGAAGTCTTTATCGAACAAAATCATGACACGGCTTATGTGTTGACTCTGGGAGGAGCCGAGGATACCAGTTATGTCATTCTAAAAGCTCAAAGCGGACAGGCGATCATTTTTTCTGCGGAAGTAGTCGAGATGAATCTGTTCGATAAATCGGGAACGCTTTATGGGGTAACCAACGATAAGATGCCTCTGGAGACCATTTCCGGTTGTACCGAACTTGACGAGGGGAATAAAGCGCAGCCGGTTATTAAGTTGCGTTATGAATACGATCTTCCGGGAGGTGATATTCTTATCCAGTTGATTAAGGTGGAACAAACAGCAAGTAAGGTGTTTCGGTTTACTGTTCAATAAAAACTAAATGTCATAGGTTTGAATCCCTGTAAATAATGTGTTGGAGGGATATATAAATGTATTCAAAATTGATTTTACGCTTTTTTATGATGTTAATTCTTTTAACGTTTGTGTCCAGCCTTTCCGCACAAACAAAACTGGCCCAGAGCGGTTTTCAGTTCTTAAGTGTTTCGCAAAGCGCCCGGGCCACGGCCTTGGGCAGCGCGTTCACAACGGTGGAAGGTGTGCCCAACGCTATTTTTTATAACCCGGCGGGTATTGCACGGATCAGCAGCCGGTTTGGCATAGCGGTGAATTATTTTAATTTTATTGCTGATATCCGGCACGCTTCAGCGGTGGTTACCTTTTCTCCTCAGGGCGGACAATACGGGGTGTTTAGTTTTAGTGTGCAAAGTGTGGATTACGGCGATTTGGAAGGAACGCAGGTCTGGCCAAACGAACAGGGATTTATCGACACAGGTAATTTTAATCCGCAGGCACTCTCCATCGGCGTGGGCTACGGACGTGCTCTGACCAACAAGTTCGTTGTGGGGGGGCAGATCAAGCTGGTTGGCCAGTACCTTGGACAGAGCGCCCTGCCAAGCGGTGTAACCAAAGACAATGTGGCCAATGTGGTCGCTTTTGACTTTGGCACCATCTACAAAACCGGTTTTAAAAGCTTATCATTTGGAATGTCGGTGCGGAATTTCAGCCAGGAAATCAAATACGAAGAGGAAGGGTTTCAGCTTCCGTTGACTTTTCGGATCGGGCTCTCGGTGGATGCCATGGATTTTTTAATGCCGGATCAGGAACAGCATCGTTTGCTGGTAACCTTTGACGCAGCGCATCCGCGTTCTTTCTCTGAATATATTAATCTGGGTGTGGAATACCTGTTTATGAATACCTTTGCCCTGCGGTTTGGGTACATAAGCGGACATACGGAATACGATTACAGCCTGGGCTTTGGTTTGCAGACATTAGGGTTAGATCTTAATTACGCTTACCAGCCGTTCGGCGTTTTCGGCGCCATTAACCGGTTTTCAGTTGCATTTCAATTTTAACAAAGATAAAAATGGTGAAAATCCTTTGGATTAATAGGAGAACCTGATAATGTTTAAAAATGTTTTTAAGTATGCGTTCGTTAGTATTATCTTAATGATTGTCGCTTTCGCATGCAAAGATATACCGGAGAACCAGATATGGCCGCCGGATACAAGTCAAGATGCCGTACGGCCGGAAATAACAAAGGTCTATCCGGACGCCATGTCCATGGACGCCGATTCGGTGGCTTTTGCCGGAGTTGGCATTTTGTATATTGAAGGAAAGAATTTTTCGCCGGAACCGGCCAATGATCGCGTCTATTTTAACGGTGTACGGAGCGAGGTTCTGGAAGCTAGCACCAGCTTGCTGAAAGTTAAAATTCCCAACGTGGTCGGCGATTCGGTTAAAATACATGTCAGTGTTAAGGGTTCTCTGTTGTTTGCGCAATATAAGGATCAGGATTACTATGGACCTTTTCGGACAAAAAGTGTAATTTCCACCTACAGAGCCATCGATAAATTTGTGGACGCCACAGGGTTGGCAGTGGATTCCGATGAGAATGTTTATGTTTTAACGACCGAAAAGGAAATTCTAAAACTTACCCATCCAGACAGCACAGCCGAAGTCTGGGCCACGGCAACTTTTATCACCACCCCTTGCATGCGCATGGGACCGGATAGCAATATTTATATTACACGCGGAATTAAAAGTGTGTATAAAGTTGCACAAGGTGGGAAAACCACTAAATTCGTTTCAGCTAATACAAAGGTTTCTTATTTGGATTTTGATGCTAATATGAACTTATTTGCCGGTGGAAAGGGCGGTACTATCGAATGCATCAAGCCGGATAATTCTGTAGTCACTGTGGCCGATTATACGGATTATCTGATCACCTCTTTACGCGTGTATGATGGTTATGTTTATGTGGCCGCCGTTTATGACGGAGAGGACAGTACCGCCGTCCAGGAAGGCATCTGGAAAAACGAAATATTGGATGCCGATGGCAACTTGGGCGCAAATCAACTGGTGATCGATTGGGCGCAGTTTGTTGGCGAAAATGGTCCAAGCATAGAATCTATCACCTTTGACGCAGACGGCGAAATGTATATCGGTCTGGATAAAGATAACGCCATTTATTTATTAAACCATGGCATCTATTTTTATAACGAAGTACTGGTACCACCCGCAACGGTGCTTTCCTTTGGAAATAAGAATTACCTATATATCAATAAACACGCGGAAAGCGCGGAAGATCGTGCGGTGATGCGCGTGGAAGTAAGTGTAAAAGGGGCGATTTATTACGGAAGACCATAATTAAAAAGCATGAAAGGAGGTGATGGCAGGAATTAGATATCGTATAATCCTGGAATTAAACTCAAACAATTAATGGAGGTTTTTCATTATGAAGAAAGTGTTTCTTGCTACTTTAATTGTCATGTTGACCACAGCTCTGTCTTTTGGTCAGGTTTGGACCTTTGACAGCGATTTTGCTCAGTTGGCGAATCCGCATGGTGTGGTTGTGACCCCGGACGGGAAAATCTGGACCGCCAATTACAGCAAAACCGATACCCTCGTGAATGCACCTGGCGACACCTTGTTTACCAATCCGATTTACATTTACAACGAAGACGGAACGCTTGCAGAAACGTTACGCATCCTTACATTTGGAAGCGAACAAGATACGCTGGTAAAAACGTGCCGCGGTATCAGCCTGGACAAAGACGGTAATGTGCTGTATACCCATTACGGAGAAATCTGGCACATCAATTATCAGACGCATGAGCTGATGCATGTATTTAATCCGGAAAACTATTCGATGACCGAAGCGGCTGCTACGGATGATGGTTATTACTATTGCGGCCATGTGGGCGGCGGAAAACCGGTTTATATTCTGGACGACGCTTTTGAATTGTTCGGTTATGTGACTGACACTTTGCAGGGATTGCAGAGAAGCATCGTTTGCTCCGGCGACGGAAATGACATCTATATCGGTAAGATTTACAGTGGTGACAATGGTGTGCAGCATTTCCAGAGCACCGACGGCGCCGGCGCCGAGTCCGAAAGCTTTGCCGCTGTTGATACTTTCGGTACGGTTGTTGACGAACATGGCGACGTCCACAGAATGTGGGGTCAGTGTCTGGATTGGGATAACAACGGCTTACTGTGGGTAGGTACCTACTGGGCTGTAGACAGTTTGGCCTTTACCGGTTGGTATGGTCTGGATCCTACTCAGGATTGGGCAGTTGTGGACACCATCGGTCATCTGTTCATCGAACCTAATGCCGGCTGGCAGGGTGCGCCCACGGGCGTAGGTGCTTACTATGCTCCGCGCGGTATTACCTGGAATGCGGATGGTACCGTTGCTTATACGGCTGACTTCGACGGCGGATACATCAAAAAATGGACCAACCCGTCTCCGAAAAAACCGGGCGACGCTATTATTCCTCTGTCTGAACTGGTAGTTACTGCCATTGAAAACGGCGGCGCGCGTCAGGTTGCGGTTACTTTTGACCTGAAACAGAATTATCCGAATCCTTTCAACCCCAGCACTACCATTCCTTTCAGCCTGAATGCCACCAAACATGTCACGCTGAAAGTTTATGATATGAATGGCCGTCTGGTGACCACGTTGATCGATAAAAAATTGGCTCCGAACCATTACGAATTCAAGTTCGACGGTTCTAATTTGGCTTCCGGAACCTACATTTATCAGTTGAATGTGGATGGTCAGTTAGTCAACAAGAAGATGTTGTTGGTTAAATAATATTTTTTACTATTAGCCGGCGTAACTTTTATACGCCGGCTTTTTTATCCTTATTTCACAATGATCTTTACAAAGAATTAATTCCTTTAAAAGGACAAGATTACGAGTTCTATCACATAGCGTTCCTGATTGTTTTTAAATAGGAAGGGTATGAAAAGACTCGTATTTTTTTGACTGCCAACTTTGACCAAAAAAGAATTAGGTAAAATGAAAAGGCTAATATTTTACGTCATCCCGTTTTTCCTTCTGTTTAATCTCTATGCAGGAACAACCGGTAAAATCAATGGTGTGGTAAAAGACGCCGATACCGGTGAACCTTTACCGGGAGCAAATGTAATTATCGAAGGTACAACCTGGGGTGCTTCCACAGATTTGGATGGTTTTTATACCATTCTCAATGTCCCGCCGGGCAGGTACACATTAAGGGTCTCCTTTGTGGGATATAATGACGCAATTATTAAAAACGTCAAAGTAGAGATTGATCTGACCACTCAGATTAATGTGGACTTAAAAAGCATGGTCATGTCCACAGAAGAAGTGGTTGTGGTAGCCCAGCGGCCGGTAGTGCAAAGGGATATTTCCAATAGTCAGACCAATCTCGAAGTGGAAAAAATTGAAGCGTTACCGGTAACCACCGTAAAAGAAGCATTGACTCTGCAAGCCGGTATCGAACAGAGCACGCAGGGATTAATCATCCGCGGCGGCGGTGCCAATCAGGTGGTTTTTATGGTGGATGGATTTTCCACCAACGATGAACGCTCCAATTATCCCAATACGGCCATTGCCATGGGTAATATTGTAGAAGTCCAGGTGCAAACCGGTGGGTTTAATGCGGAATATGAACAGGCCCGCTCAGGTATTGTCAATGTGATTACGCAGGAAGGGCATCGCGATCGTTACTCCGGTTATGTGTCTTATAAATATCGTGCACCGGCACCAAAACATTTCGGTAATTCCATTTACGATCCATACTCGTTTTTTAACCGGCCCTACTTTGATCCCGATGTCATGTGGACCGGAACAGACAACGGCGCCTGGGATGAGTACACGCGCAATCAATACGTTACGTTTGCCGGCTGGGAAGAAGTAGCCAACGCCACCCTGAGGGATCAGGATCCGAATAATGATTTGACGCCCGAGGAAGCGTTTCGTTTATTCCGGTGGTACCACCGCCGCGACGGAGAGATCAAAAAGCCGGATTACACCTTTGAGACCGGTTTTGGCGGTCCCATTCCATTTTTAAGCAAATCTCTGGGAAATTTGCGTTTTTATTTGAATCATTACCAAAACAGGGAAATGTTTGTGTTTCCGCTCTCCAGAGATGCCTATTCCGAGAATAATACACAGGTAAAAATAAATTCCGATTTATCACCAGCCATCCTGTTAATGGTCGCCGGTTCTTACGGTGAGGTCTCATCGGTTTCTCCTTACAACTGGACGCCTCCTACCGGTCGGGTGCTGCGCAGCGTAGAGGAAGTCGCAGACTTGCCAAGCAGTTCGGTTACCGGGATGGCCATTCCGTTTATGCCGGGATTTTTCAGCCCCACTTCAATCTATCGGGGAGTGTTTGACGTTAAATTAACCCATACACTCAGCCCCAAATCCCTGTACGAAGTTAAATTTCAGTATAAGTATAACAATTACAAGACGTTCCAGACGGAACCCCGAGACACCACAAAAAAATATGAAGTCTTTCCCGGTTTTTTTGTGGATGAAGCACCTTACGGCTACTGGGGTTATGCCGAGAACGGCGTAGGTGATATGCATTTGGGTGGTTGGATGAATCTGGGACGGGATAAAAGTAAAAACAGCACCACCTCTCTTAAATTTGATTTTATTAGCCAGGTAAACAATTGGAATCAGGTGAAAACTGGTTTTTCCTTTGTTTACAATGACTTTGATATATATTCTTACACGGACAGCCCTTCCATGTCCACCTGGCGCCGCACCATGATTTATCATATTTTTCCATATCGGATCGGATTGTATTTACAGGACAAAATTGAGTTTGAGGGATTTATCGCAAATCTGGGCTTTCGTGTGGATTATTCCAATCCCAATAGTGATTTTTATGTACTCGATACTTACAGCAAATACTACGGTGTGGGCTACGGAAACCGTATCGACGAAGCCCCGACAAAAAAGGCCGAATCGAGCCTGGTCGTTAGTCCCCGGTTGGGTATTTCCCATCCCATTACCGAAAATTCCAAGTTGTATTTTAATTACGGCCACTTCCGTTCCGAACCGTTTTCATCTTACCGTTTCCGGCTGCAGAGAGAATATAATGGACAGGTTACCTACATGGGCGATCCAAATATGGTGCCTGAAAAAACCGTTGCTTACGAGGTGGGCTACGAACACAGCCTGTTTAACGAGTATCTAATCAAATTAGCCGGTTATTACAAGGATATCACCAATCAGCCGGGTTGGATTTATTATGAGGGTTTAAAGGATATCAGCTATTACAAGGCGGCCAATAATAATTACGAGGATATCAGAGGATTTGAGTTGACTCTGCAGAAACGCTACGGTCAATGGTTTTCCGGGTTTATTAATTACACCTATGATGTCCGTACTTCGGGATATTTCGGATTGCTTGAATATTATGAAGATCCCAAATTACAAAGGGAATACCTCAGAGAACATCCGGTCATGTCGCGCAGGCATCCGTTGCCATACGCCCGGGCTAATCTGGAATTACATACGCCGACGGATTTTGGTATGAGCTATCATAAATTTTATCCGTTTGGCGATTGGCGATTAAATATTCTGGCGAACTGGAAAACGGGTTCTTTTTACACCTACAATCCGCACAATATTCCTGGCGTCGTCGATGACACCCAATGGCGCGACTGGTACAATGTGGATCTGAAGATCACCAAAACCGTTCAGTTCAGCCGCTATAAAGTGAGCCTATATATGGATGTTCGTAACGTGTTCAATTTTAAGTATATGAGCCGGGCCGGATTTTCGGATACTTACGACTGGCAGGATTATCTGCAATCGCTCAACTTCCCGTGGGAAACCGGAGATGAAAAAGGCAACGACCGCATCGGTGATTACCGCCCAGTGGGCGTGGCTTACGACCCTCTGGAGCCCAATCCGGATAATGATCCGGTCATCTCGGCAAGAAACGAAGAACGTAAAAAGAACAAGTCCTATATCGATATGCCTAATATAAAATCACTTACTTTTTTAAATCCCAGAAATATTTTATTTGGTTTGTCGATCAGGTTTTAATTTACTCACTTGGTTAAAAAAAATGGATTGTAAAAAATGAAAAAGGTAGTTATCCAAATATTAACGGTACTGTTTGTTATCGGAATCCTTCAGGCGCAAGTAGAGGGAACGGCCAAGAGATATATCCGTATCGGTTCGCTGCAAAGTCATTTTACGGCATATGGCTCTGAACGGGCCTGGACCGGGAAATACTATGCCGGTCTGATCTGGCCGGCGGATTATCCGCTTCAGGATAATGCGGTGATTAAACGAACCTGGCTAGCCTGCGACGATTTTACCGATGCACGCGGTGAGCACTGGGAAAAATACGGGATTTATTTCAGCGCCGCAGATGTGGAGCGTACGCTATTCCCGGTTAAGCTGGAAGAATCGGCCAAGTTTGAAAACCCGATCGTTTATGTGGACGGAAATAATCTTTCCTCGGTATATTCCGGCGATTATGACTATATCAATCCCGACCAGATTGCCGACCGCATTGTCACCAATGTGGTAAATACCTCCATGGGGCTGACCATGACGCGCCGCATTTATGCGTTTAGTCAGCAGTACCATGACAATTATTTTATTAAAGAATTTATTTTCAAGAATACCGGAAATGCCGACTACGACGATGAGATCGAGTTGAACAAAGACCTCAAGGGCGTTTACATCAGCTGGGGAACACGTTACAGCGCCTGCCGGGAAGCCGGTAAATACATCGGTGGACAAAGCTGGGGCATGCACCTGGTGGTCACCCGCCGGGGAGAAACCTATCCTCAGTATTATCAAACCCAGATCGACGAGAGCACACCCATTAGCAGTCTGGAATGGCTGCGTGCAGCTTTCGGCTGGGCCGGTCAGAACAAAGCCAATTCTTATGATAACATCGGTGCGCCGGATTATCTGAATTATGGTCGATTAACGGCGGTGCAGCATGTGGGATTGGTTACCTTGCATGTGGATAAAGGCGTCAACGATCCGCAAGACGATCCGTATCAGCCGTCCGTACTGGGCTGGCACGCCGGCGACACCTATCCCGGACGCGGCGCGTTAACAGCCGGCAGCATGAAGGAACTGTACACTATGCTGCAGGGCAATCCTTATCTGGGCAAAGGCGGCACCGACCGGTTTGACGAAACCTATATCACAACGCTGACCAATCAGGTGGATCCGAAAACGATTCACGGCGACGACGGGGGTACCAATATCTGGTTTGTATATGGTCCTTTTGATATTCCCTTTGGCGACAGCATTCGCATTGTGGAAGCAGAAGGCATTAACGGACTCAGCCGCACCAAGGCCGAAGATATCGGACGCCGCTGGAAAAAAGCCTTTGAGGACGCTTCCGACGATGGTCCGTTTACCCTGCCGGACGGCAGCACTACTAAAGACAAAGATGTTTTCAAGAATACCTGGGTATTCACCGGCAAAGATTCGATCATGAAAACTTTTAGCCGGGCCAAAAGAAATTTCGATGCCAATTTTGAAATCCCGCAACCTCCTCTGCCTCCGGGCTTGTTTGAGGTCACTTCCGGCGGCGATAAAATTTTTCTGAAATGGACGCCCAGCCCCTCCGAAGAAGACCCCGATTTTGGCGGCTACCGTATTTACCGTGCGGTAGGCAAACCGGATACCGTTTACACCCAGATATTTGCCTGCGGGTACAATACGGAACATCCTGAGATTGTGCATGAATACGAAGACAAAACGGCCAACAGAGGATATCCGTACTACTATTACATTGTCGCTTTTAACGACGGATCAAACAACACCAGCGGCATTACCAATCCAACCGGAGAATTGCACAGCAACCGCTTTTATACCAGAGCCACCGAACCGGCCTATTTGAAAAGAAAGCCCGGCGAAAACCTGAAAGACATTCGGATTGTACCCAATCCGTTTAACATCAAAGCACGGGATTTTAACTACCCCGGCGAAGAAGATAAAATTGGATTTTTGAATGTCCCGGCGTATTGCCAGATAAAGATTTACACCGAGCGCGGTGATTTGATCAAAACGATCAATCATACGGACGGAAGCGGCGACGAATACTGGAATGCAGTCACCGAATCGCGCCAGGTGGTCGTTAGCGGATTGTATATTGCCTATATCGAAGTGATTGAAGATTATCGCGACTCGGACGGCAATCTGCTCTACAAAAAAGGCGAGTATGTAATTAAAAAGTTTGTGGTTATTCGATAATTAAAGAAGGAAGTTATGCCTAAACTAAATAGAATTTACATTCTAGTTGTTTTTATATTTTTAAATAACCTTGTTTTTGCCAATGGCAATACAGAATTCCGCGGTATCTGGGTCATTACCTGGGAACACATCAACGCCTATTCAAGCGTAGAGCAGAATAAAGCCAATGTACGCACGATTCTGGATAATATACAAAAAGCCAATATGAACGCCGTACTCTGGCAGGTACGTCAAAGCGGTACGGCTTATTATAATTCATCATACGAGCCCTGGGGCTACTACGCCGGTCACGACGGCGAGCGCTATATCGATCCCGGTTACGACCCGCTAGCCTACGCCATTCAGGAAGCTCACAAGCGCGGTATTGAGCTGCATGCCTGGTTTAATGTGTTTCAGGTGGCATCCACCCATGAGGACGCCCCGGCCATGAAGCATCCCAACTGGGTGTGCACCAATCGCGACGGGAAATTCATGACCTCGCATCTAGCGTTTTCGCCGGGTCTGGATTCAGTTAGGGCTTACACCATCCAGGTGGCGATGGAAATCGTCCGTAATTATGATATCGACGGCTTGCATCTGGATTATGTGCGCTGGAACGAGTACGACGAAGACGACATGCTGAACCCACCTTCCGAACTGGAACAGATCCGCCAGATGGACGGCATGATCCCGGAGGAAAAGCTGAATAAACTGGCCAAAACCTTCGGTACCAAACGTTATATTTACGACGTGGAGCATCCCTACAGTGCTGGCGTGCCGGAAGGATTTGACACCTGGGACGACTGGCGGCGCTGGGGCGTGACCGAATTTGTACGACAGCTGCACGATTCCATTCAAACCGTAAAACCCTGGGTGCGGTTGTCGCCGGCTGCGCTGGGCAAATACAACTGGAGCGGCTGGAACGGATATTACATCGTCTTCCAGGATGCCGCCCTGTGGTTCAACGAAGGATACATAGATCAGTTAACGCCCATGCATTACCACTGGACCACAGGCGACGAATTTTACGGCATGCTGAAACAGGATTGCCCTAACTGCTGGCAGGACTGGATCGATACGGGCATCAATGAAGGGCGCATGTACACGGTAGGCCCGGGCTCTTATGTGCTGGATGATTATAACGTTTGGAGCAATCACGAGCAAATTGTGAAACGCAGCCGGGAAGTCCCCTGGGTGGACGGTTTTCAGTTTTTTAGTTATGGGAGCTGGAAGAACCATATTTACTGGGAAACCGCCGCCGAAAAATTCTTCACGGAAAAAACGAAGATTAAACCACTGACCTATATGAATACCGAGCAACCGGATGGTCCTGTATTGGAGCTGCTAAAAGAAGATTCGTTAACGTACCGCATTACGGTTACGCCGCCCGCAGGTACGGAAGCCCCCATGTGGTTTGCCCTTTACCGTTCAACACAGGAAAATCCGGATTCCTCGCAGGACCAGCTCATTGCCCGACTTTATGGCGATACGGTATTTACCGTTACCGATCATTTTAACGGCTTGCAGGATTACAACGGCAAGTATCGCTATTACGCCACTGCCTTAAGCCGATACTGGATTGAATCTCAGCCCTCCAATGTGGAAATCAGCGACAACATCCCCTCGTTTGCGCCCACGGTGGTGGCCACTTCTCCCGGCCCGGGCGAAAAAATACCCGTCACGGATCCGATAATTTTTACTTTCTCCAAAACCATGGACACAAGTTCCGTTAATGGGGCCGTACATGTTTCGCCGCAGGCAAACATTGAGGAGTTCCAGTGGGACAAAAGCTTAAAAGAGCTTACCATCGTTTTTGCCCAGCCGCTGGATTTTGAAACCGAATACACCGTTAAACTGGACTCGGTAATTAAAGACGTGAACGGAAGAATGCTGGACGGTAACGGAGACGGAACAGAGGGCGACAGTTATGTCTTCCATTTTATGACTCTGCCGGAGGATTTTTATCCACCGGTGATTGTGGGTTCGTACCCGCCGCTGGATTCTCTGTTCGGCGGATTTGACGTGGCCGGAACCGCAAGCATCTGGTTTAATGAAGAACTGGATGAATCCACGTTAAGCGCCGAAAACATAAACCTTTTTTCCGGCTCCCAGGCGGTGGAAATGGAGTATTTCCATTATGTGGTCGATGACCGCTCCATCCTGAGTGTGCAGGCTGCCGAAGACCTGGCGCCGGATGCGGATTACCAAATTATACTAAGAACAGACATTGCGGATACCATTGGGAATCCGCTGCCAGAGGAGCTCGTTGTTAATTTCCATACCTCAAAAGAACACTATGTGGAAAAAACGATGATCGACGATTTCACCTTGCCCGGCGCCTGGTGGCAACCCACCGGAAGCGGCTCGACCCATGGCGTGGTAGGCGGAGACACCAAATGGGGTTACACGCAAAAAGTATATTTGCCCGCTCCTCATTTTCACAAAGCGGCCTATCTTAAATATCACTGGCAATACGATCCAAGTAATCCAGGGTATTTGATCCGGGAATACCTGCCATACACCGATAAGAAAAATGTAGAGTTTGACACTACGTATGTCTTACAGGTTTATCTGTATGGCGATAGCAGCAATAACACCTTCCGGTTTTGCATCGATGAAAAACACGGTTCTTCCTGGTCGGATCATGAAGTTTCCCAATGGATCACCATCGACTGGAAAGGATGGCGACTGGTGGAGTGGAAGCTGAGCGATCCCAATTCAGTCGGTTCATGGATCAGCCCGGACAACCAATTAAACGGAAACAAATACCGCATCGACAGCTTTCAATTCGGGCACGATGATTCCACGGGCGCGGTAACGGGTACCCTGTATTTGGATGATTTTCGGGTGGTTAAAAAATCTTCGGAACCGGTCACCATTTCTGCTGCCGGAAACCGGTTGCCCAACAGTTATCATCTGGAGCAGAACTATCCCAATCCTTTCAATCCGGCAACCACCATTGCTTTTCAAATTCCGGAGCCGGGAAGAGTAAAACTTACGGTGTATAATATCCTGGGTGCACAGGTGGCGGAACTGATCAACAAAGAACTAATGCCGGGCAGCTATAAAGCGGTTTTTGACGGCAGCCGTATGGCTAGTGGAACCTATATTTATCGGTTGACGGTTAACGGCCGTACATTTACCCGAAAGATGCTGCTGTTGAAATAAACCATGAAAGAAAATACGTTGTACCTGAAAAAGCGCTGGATTTTTCCCGCGCTTTTTTTTGAATAAAAATAATGGAAAGCGTTTCAAGGAGAAAAGAGTGAAAAGGAAACTTTTGTTTATAGTCGTTGTCTTTATTTTGCCGTTCGCAATTTTCGGACAGCAGAACCAGGAATTCCGGGCTGTGTGGGTGGTAACCTGGGAGCACATCAATCCGGACTGGTCTGCTAGTAAAAATAAAGCCAATGTCCGGGCCATTTTGGACAATATGCAGGCGGCTAATATGAACGCCGTCTTATGGCAGGCGCGTCAAAGCGGTACAGCCTATTACAACTCTTCCTATGAACCCTGGGGTTGGTATGCCGGACAAAACGGTTCCCATTACAAATACCCGGGTTACGACCCTTTGGCTTACGCCATTCAACAAGCACATGAAAGGGGCATGGAATTGCATGCCTGGTTTAATGTCTATCACGTATCTTCCACATACGAGGGAACGCCGGCGAACAAACACCCGGAATGGATTTGCACAAACCGCGACGGCCAGTTTATGACCGCCCATCGCTGTGTTTCTCCCGGACTGGATGAGGTACGCGCCTACACCATTAAAGTGGCTATGGAAATCGTCCGCAATTACGATATCGACGGACTGCATCTGGATTTTGTCCGCTGGAACGAGTATGACGAAGACGACATGATCAACCCGCCCTCGGAGCTGGAACAGATGCGTATACTGGACGGCATGTTGTCGGAAGAAAGAATTCAAAAACTGACCAAGACTTCCGGCACCAAGCGCTATATTTTCGACGCCAAACATCCTTACAGCGGGGGAGTGCCCGAAGGCTTTGACACCTGGGACGACTGGCGCCGCTGGGGTGTCACCGAATTTGTGCGTCAATTGCACGATTCCATTCAGGCCGTTAAACCTTGGGTGCGCCTGTCTCCGGCCGCGCTGGGCAAATACAACTGGAGCGGATGGAACGGATATTACATCGTATTCCAGGACGCCGCCCTGTGGTTTAACCAGGGCTACATCGACCAGTTAACGCCCATGCACTACCACTGGACCACCGGCGACGGATTTTACGATATGCTGAAAGGCGACTGCCCTTATTGCTGGCAGCAGTGGATTCAACCGGGCATCAACGCGGGACGTTTGTTTACGGTCGGACCCGGGTCGTATGTGCTGGACGATTACGGCGTCTGGTCCCGGCATGAGGAAATTGTTAACCGCAGCCGACAGGTATCCTGGACGGACGGGTTTCAGTTTTTTAGCTATGCCAGTTGGAATAAACATCACTACTGGAAGGATGCGGCTAAAAGATTTTTTCAGAACAAGACTAAAGTACGGGCCACGGGCTTGATTATGGATCAAACACCGCCCGCGCCCACCATGGAACTGGTAAAAATCGATTCCATGAATTATGAAATACAGGTTTTTCCGCCCGATACGTTAAGCCGCAATCAATGGTTTGCCATCTACCGTTCCATCGACGATTCGCTGAGCGTGGCGGACGACCAGATCATTGCCTTACGCTTTGGCAAGAATCCGTTTGTTTACACGGATTCTTACTGGGGACAGGAGCGCGCGGAAGGTCGTTACACTTATTACGTGACCATGCTGGACCGTTACTGGAACGAGTCGGAGATGTCCACTGCCGCTGTTGGCGATCCCATTCCCAATTACATCAATCCCCCCGATGAGGCGCCGGGTCATATTATGGTCTTGGCCGTGGACGCCAATACGTTAATGATTCGCTGCGATTCCGTGGCGCGGGCGGACAAGTACATCGCTTACATTAGCGAGAACGGAAGCACATTTCCGGATTCGGCGGAATCGAACACCAACGAAATCCTTGTTACCGGATTGACGGAAAACAAGGTATATTATTTTAAGGTAAAGGCGGCCAATACCTCCGGCTCTTCTCCCGCGGAAAAGCATTTGTACGCCGGGGCGCCTACCGCCGAGCCATCAAAATTATTAATCGTCAACGGATTCGACCGCGGCACTAACGACCGCTACGATTACATCAAAAAATACGCCAAATCGGTGTCGGATCGGGGCTACGCCTTTTCTTACGTGTTAAATGAAAGTGTGTATCACGGTCGAATCGCCTTAAGCGATTTTGAAACGGTGATCTGGATATTAGGCGACGAAAGCACGGCCGATGAAACCTTTAACAAAACCGAACAGGATTCGGTGGCAAAATTTTTACGCGGCGGCGGTAAGCTGTTCGTCTCAGGCGCGGAAATCGGCTGGGACCTGGATTACAAGGGAAGTTCCACGGATAAAAGCTTTTATCACACCTATCTTAAGGCCCAATATGCGGCTGACGCGCCGGACGGCAAAAATGCGACCTTTTATTCCTGTACTGCCATTCCCGGGCAATTGTTTGACGGACTGTCCGATTTTAGTTACGACAACGGCTCCCACGGCACCTTTGATGTGGACTGGCCGGATGCTCTTAAGCCGCTGACCGGCGCGGAAGCGATTCTCAAATACAAAAACGCTAAAAATCAAAACATTGCCGGCATCGCTTATGAGGGAACTTTTTCCACAGGTACGGAAGAAGGAAAATTGATCTACCTGGGTGTGC
The DNA here is from genome assembly GCA_964547355.1 of uncultured Calditrichaceae bacterium. Lineage (GTDB taxonomy): Bacteria > Calditrichota > Calditrichia > Calditrichales > Calditrichaceae > CAZJNP01. The sequence goes on along the minus strand of CAZJNP010000004.1, from coordinate 8,081 downwards.
CTTTTGAGACCATCTATCCGGAAGACCGGCGGGTGGAACTGATGAGCAAGGTGTTCGATTTTTTTGAAGGAAAAATTTCGGCGATCGAGTTTTCTTCGAAAGGCGTTCCGAAGAAGTTTGAACTAGAACAGAATTATCCCAATCCATTTAATCCCGTTACGACCATTAAATATCAACTGCCACAGGCCGCTGCGGTTGAATTGACGGTGTACAACAGTCTGGGGCAGCGGGTGCGCACGCTGGTGCGTCAATCGCAATCCGCGGGTCGTTATCAGGTACGCTGGGACGGCCGCAACGACCGAGGCATTCAATTACCCAGCGGCGTGTATATTTACCGTTTGCAGGCCGGGGATTTTACGGACAGCCGCCGAATGCTGCTGATCCGTTAAACATCGCGTTAAAACCAACTTTTGTGATCATGGATTAACGGCTCCGGTTTTGCCGGAGCTGTTTTAAATCCGGATTGTTCCAAATTTTTTGCGGATCATCGATGCCGGCGGATAAAGCTTTTTGCAAATTCTTTTCCGCCCGGTCCGTGTCGCCTTTCAGTATTTGCAGCCAGGCTTGCAGGTAGTAGAGATCCGGATTTTCCGGTTCCACCATTTGGTAGATGGTAACATATTTTTGTGCCTGCGGTAGCTTACGTTCCTGAAGCGCCTGCTGGGTGAAAAGATAAACCAGCAATCCGCTAAAACTCAGCAGACGTTGATCACGCCAGAATTCTTCCTTTGAAGAGTCCTGTATGGCGCGCCATTTTTGAATGGTTTCCTTCCACCAATTAATGTCTTGATTTGAAAGCGCATGGGTCAAAAATTGCCGCCGTCGGAATTCTTCCTCGGCCTGATCCATTTCGTTTTTTCTGGCCTGCTGGTATGCCCGAGAGGAAGTGAGCGTATTTAATTTATTCTGAAAAGCCTGGATATCGGTCAGACCCTCTAAACTACTTACGATCAAGGCGTATTCCTGCTCTAATGCCAATAGGTTGTGATGGCGTTCCAGGGAACTTAGCCTGGCTTTTTCCTGTCGTAAAAACTCCGAAATGCGTGCGGCATTTTTAGGAATGACGCCTTTCCTCATGGCGTTAAAATCAAACCAGTCCAGCGCTTTGGCCACGCTTTGCTGCGGCGGCCAGGCGTGTTTTCCGTTGTGCATCAGCAAAACGTGGGGCCAGCTGGTCTGGTCCAGTTTGTATTCCAGGGCAACCAATTCCCAATAATTAAAATCGGCTTTACCGACGATGCCGGCAAATTCAAAGGCGCGATTGGTCTGCCCTTTGGCGCGGTCCGGAAAACCGCCGGCGCATCCGATGACGCCCGTGATATCTTCTCTGCGCCAGGCCGTGAATACGGCGGCTTTGGCGCCTCCGGAAAATCCCACGATGTATTTACGTTGCGGATCGATATTAAATCGCTCAGCGCTTTCATCCAGAAGAGCGTCGGCCAGTCGTTTGATTTCTTCGGGGGAAAGCCTGTTTTTCAAATTGTTGGAGCCGATCAGTACATATCCGTAACGCTCGGCCAGATTCTTGTAGCGCTTTACCGGTAATACGCCCCGGGCGTGGGCGTCGAAAAAATACAGTGCCGGCCAGGATTTATGTTGATCGTATGCGGCGGGTAGATAAACGGCAAAACTCTGGCTTGAATCGCGCGTAAGTTTTATCGCGGCTTGTATTTTACCGGACGGAACAGGCGCAAATTGTATTTTGGGTTTTGGCGGCTTTTGCTGCGTTTCCTGTTTTGATTTGCACGACAGAGAAGTAAACAGTAAAGTAATGGTTAAAAAAAATACAAAGAGTGACGGATTTTTCATGGCGTTTTTCTTTCTAAGGAGAATAAAAAAGTCCCCGCCTTTAAAACAGGCAGGGACTGTAAATTGATTGCTTAACTAAGTAATTTTACAATAATCGCTTTCTGGACGTGCATGCGGTTTTCCGCTTCGTCAAAAACGATGGACTGCGGGCCGTCCAGCACGTCGTCGGTGATTTCCTCGCCGCGGTGGGCCGGCAGGCAGTGCATGACGTAAGCGTCCTTGCGGGCATGCGCCATTAACGCGCTATTAACCTGATAGGGCATAAAGATTTTGCGCCGTTCTTCAGCTTCCGCTTCCTGTCCCATACTGGCCCACACGTCGGTGTAAACTACGTCGGCGTCCTTCACGGCCTGGACGGGATCCGAAATGATTTCGATGGTGCTGATGCCCTGTGCGCGGGCGTATTCCAGCGTTTTGGCATCCGGTTCGTAACCGGAAGGGGAACAGATGACCAGATGCATGGGCAGTTTGGCGGCCAGATTGATCCAGGAGTTGGCCACGTTGTTGCCGTCGCCGATATAGGTTACCTTGAGATTGTCCAGATGGCCGCGGTGCTCTTTAACCGTAAAAATATCGGCCATGATCTGACAGGGGTGATTATAGTCGGTTAAGCCGTTGATGACCGGAACGGAGGAATACTCTGCCAGCTCCAGCATATGGGCATGGTCAAACAACCGGGCCATGATGATGTCGTTATACCTGGAGACCACCCGGGCAATGTCTTTAACCGCTTCCCGCTTGCCGATACCGATGTCGTTAGGCGAAAGGTAGAGGGCATAGCCGCCCAGCTGGTACATACCCGTTTCGAAGGAAATGCGGGTTCGGGCCGAAGGTTTGGCGAAAATCATGGCCATACTCATGCCTTTGCACAGATGGTGTTCTTCACGTCGTTTGGTTTTATCTTTAAGCTCGCTTGTCAGATCGAAAATCGCTTCGATTTCCTCGCGGGAATAGTCGGCAATCGAAATAAAATCTTTTTTCACAGTAACCTCCGTTTATTGTTTACAGCGCATTATTGTTCTCGTTAATTAACAAAATATAAATTTACGAACTATCGCCTAAAAACGAAAGATAAAAGAAGATTTGGTACAAAATATTCGGCAGGAATGATTGGTTGTCGGGTGTTTGTTTTTGCTTTTGGTTAGAAACGCAAGAACCGGTCAATTCCAAGATAAGATGGTGTGCCGTTTGCTTGATTAAGTATAAAACGTGGAAAGTTTATATAAAGAAACTATGAAATACTTGCGCAAAGAATTGTTTTTCCCTTTCAGAGAATTTTTTATTGATTGAGACTTTGAACTTTGATCTGCAGGGTGCTGCCCTGGGCTAACTTATGCCTATTCTTCAGATAGAAAAGACAATAAAAGAGTACTGCTGTTAGATTGTAGTCCTTTCCTGTAATGGAAATATCAGCAAACGCAAGGCAGCGAAAAGCATGCTACCAAATAGTTAGAAAATAATTTATAAAATGTAATATTCGTTATATTTTGTAAGTGAAATCTGTTTTTTACCAGGTGATTGTTTTAATAAAAATTTCAACAGGCATAAAATTTAATTTGGACAGAACTAACATAACATATGGTTAAAAAAAATTTTCATTTGGCAAGTGAAAAAAATTAAATAATTTTCATTTTGGAAATGAAAATTATTGCAAATTCGAAAAAATGAGAGAAAAACTTTAATGGCCGGTTGAATGAAATCGCTCTACGGCCATCGCAATGGCCTGTTCCCAAAGCAGCCGGAACTGTTGCAGCGAATGGTTGGCCGCGATCGTGTCCCGGGCGGCCTGACCCATTCTTTTTGCCAGCGCCGGATCTGCCAGTAATTGCCGGATGCCCTCCCGCAATTCCTGAACGTTGTCTGAAATAAAGCCGTTCACTCCGTTTATGATTGGTGCGCTGGGATGGGCGTTGCACACCACGGGCATCCCTGTGGCCATGGCTTCCAGCGAGGCCATATTGTAGCCGTCCTCGTATTCGGGATGTGCGGTGTGAATGTAAAAGCGATGTGTGCGAAAAAATTCCCTTAATTGTTCGCGATCGGCGGCCCGGCGGGCATGGGGCATATCCGGATTGTAGCCTACGATTTGAACAGGAAAATCGCGGCAAATTTGCTGGTGCAGTTCCCAGTGCAACAGCAGACGTTTTTGCGCCACCTGATTAGCCACGCGCAATCCGGCCGCCGTTTTTCCGTTGTAGCCATAGAAAAAGTCTGTGTCGATGAAAAAGGGAATAACCGGTCCGGACACGCCCCAGGTGCGCTGTTTTAATCGGGAAACCGAGACGGCAAGGGCTTTGATCTTTTGCAGGTAGGTGTTCAGATATTGGGAAACTTCCTTAGCGCTGTATTTTGATTTTTCCTGGGCCATGTAGCCTTTAAGTGACACATGAATCACTAGGATTTTTGGAATGGACAGCGTTTTGATCATCAAAAGATCGGCGATACTGTGCGCAATGGCGCAGTGGTAGGATTTGCCGGATGCCAGCGCCTGCTCAATACGAATCAGGTTTCCGTTCTCAGGCACCGGGCGTACGGTGGTGTCCCATGAACTGGTGTACCGACCGGGCAGATAGTCGATAATATCCCAGCGATGCCCGATCCGCGTCAGTGAATAGACATAGGATTCGTGGGCGTTGAATGTTAACAGATGTAATCCGGAAGCGGTCATGGTTTAGAATAATTTGTGGATTCACAGAATGTTAAAAAGCCGAGGCATACATTTAAAGCCTCGGCGTATACGAATTACGTACATAAAAGGGTATTACAAAATATACCGGCTCAGGTCTTCGTCCTTTACGACCGTTTCCAGCATCTTTTGCACGTCTTCTTTATCGATCACGATTTTTTCCATCTTCGTTTCCGGAATTTCGAACAGAATCTCCTCAAGCAGAGTGGACATGATTGTGTGCAAACGTCTGGCGCCGATGTTTTCCGACCGGTTATTGACAAGCGTAGCCGTTTTGGCGATTTCCCGGATGGCGTCATCGGTAAATTCCAGATACACGTCTTCGGTCTCCAGCAAAGCCTGGTACTGAACGATTAAGGCGTTTTTAGGTTCGGTTAAAATACGGACAAAGTCCTCTTCGGTCAGGCTGTTGAGTTCCACCCGGATGGGAAAACGGCCCTGCAACTCCGGAATCAGGTCGGAAGGTTTACTGACATGGAAAGCGCCTGAAGCGATAAAGAGGATGTGATCGGTTTTGACCATGCCGTATTTGGTGACCACCGAAGTGCCTTCCACTACCGGCAGCAGATCGCGCTGTACGCCCTCGCGGGACACGTCCGGTCCCTGCTTGGAAGAAGGCCCGGCGATTTTGTCGATTTCATCCAGAAAGACAATACCGGAATTCTGTACCCGGTTCACGGCGATACGCACCACCTCTTCCATATCGATCAATTTTTGCGCTTCCTGCTGGGTAAAAATCTTTAACGCCTCGGAAACGGTTGTTTTTCTTTTCTTGACTTTCTTCGGCATCATACCACCGAAAATTTCCTGAATGTTCAGCCCCATTTCTTCGATGCCTAACGGCGAAAAGATCTGCATCATAGGCATGCTGTCGGCAGGAACGTCGATTTCCACCTGCCGGTCGTTCAACTCTCCGGCTAAAAGCTGGGCGCGCAGTTTTTCGCGTGTTCTCTGATGGCGCAGCTCAAGAGCGTCTTCCTCTCCCATTTCGCCCACAGGTTTGGGGCGGGTGGTTAAAGGTGGCAGCAGCACGTCCAGCATGCGTTCGATGGCGTGCTCGCGGGCTTTACCTTCTACGGATTTGGTCTTTTCTTCGCGCACCATTTGAACGCCGATTTCCACCAGATCCCGGATAATGGATTCCACATCCCGGCCTACATAGCCGACCTCGGTAAACTTGGAGGCTTCCACTTTTACGAAAGGGGCGTTGGCTAATTTAGCCAGACGGCGCGAGATTTCCGTTTTACCCACGCCGGTGGGGCCGATCAAAATGATATTATTCGGCATGATTTCCTCGCGCAGGTCTTCGCGCACGTGCTGACGACGCCAGCGGTTGCGTAAGGCAATGGCCACCATTTTCTTGGCGCGATCTTGCCCGATAATATATTTGTCCAGCTCTTTTACGATTTGACGAGGCGTCAGTGTATCTAAACTTAACTTGGATTTGCTCATGTTACAGAACCTCTATGGTGATATGGGTGTTGGTGTAGATGCAGATTTCCGCTGCAATGGTCATAGCTTCTTTAACGATTTGTTCTGCTTCCAGATCGGAATGGCGCAGCAGACTTCGCGCGGCTGCTAAAGCATAAGGTCCGCCGGAGCCAATCGCCACGACGCCGTCGTCCGGCTCGATGATCTCTCCGGTGCCTGAAATAATGAAGGTGTCGTCGCTGTCCATTACCGCAAGCAGGGCTTCTAACCGGCGCAGGTATTTATCCGAACGCCAGTCCTTGGCCAGTTCTACCGCTGCCCGGGGCAGATTTCCTGAGTAACGTTCCAGCTTGCTTTCGAAACGTTCAAACAGGGTAAAGGCGTCCGCCGCAGCACCGGCGAATCCGGCCAAAATTTTTCCGTTATACAAACGGCGGATTTTCACTGCTGAGTGCTTCATAACGGTGTTGCCTAATGTAACCTGTCCGTCGCCGGCCAGAGCCACCTTTCCATTGTGTCGGATGCCCAGAATCGTGGTGGCATGGATTTTATAGTTTGTGGTATTTTCAGAATACATGATTTATCCTAACTTGAATTTATTCCTGAATGTTGGTTTTGATCATAGTGTCCATTTACGAAAAGATGTTTGTAAAGTTCCGCCGCATGAAAGCCGGGAATCAAATACCGCGACGCAACCGTGCCACTGGAATGCCCAATTGTTCTCTGTATTTGGCCACGGTACGGCGGGCGATGGGAAATCCTTCCTTCTTTAAAATAGAGGATATTTTTTCGTCGCTCAGGGGCTTTTTGGGATCTTCCTCTTCGATGATTTCTTTAATGCGGTTTTTGATACGGCGGGTGGAGATTTCCTCGCCGTCTTCATTTTCAATCCGTTCGTTAAAAAAGTATTTGAGTTCGAAAACACCGAAATCCGTTTGCACATATTTACCGTTGGCCACCCTGCTGACCGTGGAAATATCCATACCGATCATTTCGGCAATTTCGCGCATGATCAGTGGTTTGATGTATTGCGGACCCTTTTCAAAGAACTCGCGCTGCTTTTGGACGATCGCTTCCATCACTTTGAGCATGGTGATTTTGCGCTGGTAAATGGAATTGATAAACCAACGGGCGGATTCCACTTTTTTCCGGATATATTGTTTGGTCTCTTTGTCAATATTGGTTTTGTTCAAAAGCATTTTTTTGTAGGTGTTGGAAATACGCAGGGGTGGAATGTTCCAGTCGTTCAGACTAACTATAAATTCATCGCCTACTTTTTCCACAATGAAATCCGGGACAATGTAATTGGTGCGGGCGTCGAATACGCCTTCTCCGGGTTTGGGATTTAATTTGACAATCTGATCGATGCCCTGTTGCAATTCTTCTTTGCTGATTTGCAGATCGGACAGGATTTTTTGATATCGTTTATTTTTGAAATCTTCGAAATGGTCGCGTAAAATACGGTAGGCCAGGGAATCGGTCTGGTCCTTTTCTTCCAACTGTACCATCAGGCATTCCCTTAGATCGCGGCTGCCAACACCGGTGGGGTCCAGATGCTGAATTTTTTTAAGCACCTTTTCCACCGTTTTTTCATCCACTTCAAAATTCTTGGCTACGCTTTCCAGGGAGAGGCTGGCATCCAGATATCCGTCGTCACGGATGTTCCATATTAGAAATTCGCCGATGGCAAATTCCTTTTCCGATAGGGGCAGAATATGCAGTTGTTCCATCAGGTACTCGGGCAGGGATTTTACGGATATTTCCGGGCGTTCGTATTCTTCCTGATTTTTATCCCTGGGCAGACGAATCTCAAAAGACTCTTCGTCATTGAGCAGACTTTCGAAGTCGGTTTCTTTTTGTGCCGTTTCTAATTCTTTCCGGTCGTAATCGTCGTCTTTTTTTGAGTTTTGGTCGATTAGTTGAAGCTCCTCAGGAAGCTCTTCGGGATCAGTGTCAGAATTCTGGTTATCCTCCTCAGCTTTGATTTCGTCCTCTTCCTCAAGGCCTTCTTCAAGTACCGGATTCTGTTCCAGTTCGCTTTTAATCTTTTGCTCCAGGTGCAAAAGGGGAAGCTGTAGCAGTGTCGAAAGAAGAATCTGCTGCGGCGTTAAGCGTTGTTCCAGGCGTAAATTTTGCGATAGATGTATCATTAGGC
>CAZJNP010000003.1:0-29303 GCA_964547355.1 uncultured Calditrichaceae bacterium | reverse complement strand
AGTCTGCATGGGGCGATTGTGCAGGATAAGGTGTTCTATTTTTTGAATGCCCGGCACATTTATTTTGGCGGATGGCTTTATGGAAAGCGGGTGTACAATCCCCAGAATGTATCTGTGTTTGACTCTACCGGCGCTTTTGTGCCCTTCCGGAGTCCGGACGGCAAAGGCGACGGTGAATTGGTGCCCATGAACTGGAATCGTAAAAACTACGCTCAGGCAAAATTCATTTTTCGAGTGGCGCCCACCATAAAAATTCTGGCCAACACCATTTTCGACCGGGTACGATATCAGGATTACGATCGCGATTATAAACTGAATCCGGATGGCAATCTCCAGCGCATGCGGGAGGGAGTAACGCAGATGCTGAAAATGACACATACCCTTTCTCCCTCCACGTTTTATGAATTAGGCCTGACCGGTTTCATGAAAACGTACGAAGAGTATGCGTATAAGGACCCGCACGATCCGCGATATGTCCATCCCGATTTGGGCAATACGTTGCCTTTTAGTTTTAAAACGGGTGGCGTTAATTTGCATCGTTTCAAACGCGAAACTAAAACTCTGCTGGCCAAATGGGACCTTACCAGCCAGCTTGGTCGCAATCATGAACTGAAAACTGGCTTGGAATTCAAAAAACACGAGTTATCGTTTGCCGATATTACCCTGCGTCCGGCGCCGGGATTCCAGGCTTTTGATCGATACAACGATTCGCCCTATATCGAAACGGTCATTCTACCGGACAGCTCCATATACGCGGCCCACTACACACGCCATCCGACCGAGGCTTCTTTCTATATTCAAGATAAAATGGAGTTTCAGGATTTTATCATCAATATCGGTGTGCGTTTTGATTATTTTGATTCGGATGGAGAAATCCTGGCCAACCCGACCGATCCGCAAATTTACAGCCCGATTAAACCGGAAAACCGCTATCACGACCTCAACGGTAATGGCGTTCAGGACGAGGGCGAACCCAGTGTCACTGTAGCGGAACGGCGCACGTACTGGTACAAAAAGGCCAAGCCTAAATACCAGTTTAGTCCGCGTATTGGTGCGGCCTTCCCAATTTCCGCTACCGGGAAAATTTATTTTTCGTATGGTTACTTTTTTCAGCGGCCGCGCTTTGAACTACTTTACTATAATCCAGATTTTGACATCCCTGTTACTGGCACCGGCGTGGTGGGCAACGCAGACTTACGCCCGGAAAAAACGGTGCAGGGGGAAATCGGCATCCAGCAACAGGTGGCGGAAGGCGTTGTGTTGGATGCCACGCTCTACTTCCGGGACATCCGCGACCTGACCGGCACGCGGGCTGACCGGATCACCATTTTTGGGACCGGCAACACCTATGATCGATACGCCAACAGTGATTTCGGCCTGATTAAAGGTCTGGTACTCGCCGTGGATAAGCGTTTTTCCGGCGGCTTGTCCGCTCGCATCGATTACACCTACCAGGTGGCCAAAGGCACGGCTTCTGATCCTCAGGATGGGCATACAGCGGTGGAGGCTGGTAAACTGCCTGAAGTCCAATTGCTGCCCCTGTCTTGGGATCAGCGCCACACGGTCAACGTAAGCGCCAATTATGCTGCGCCTTCCTGGGGCGTCAGCGTGATTGGAAAATTCGGGAGTGGTTTACCGTACACCCCCAGGATCGAAAAGGATATTTCAACCATACTGACCAACCGGGCCACCAAACCGACCACATACAATGTGGATTTCAAGGCGCAGAAATCGTTTAAATTGGATCGCTATATGGTAATTGCCTTTTTGCGAATTTTTAACCTTTTCGACACCCTCAACGAAGTTAATGTGTATAGCGACACAGGCAGCGCCCGGGAAACCATTGACGAGCTTAGAGCCAGTCAGTCTCTCGGAGAGGGCGGAGAATGGGTGAATTCGCTAGACGCATGGTTCACCAATGCGACCCATTATTCTGCACCGCGTAGAATTGAAATGGGTATCACTTTGAATTTCTAAATAAAGGGAATGATTGTAATGAAAAAACTGGCGTTGTTTCTCCTCGTTTTTTCTGTTGTTCATATGGCATGGTCGCAAAGCGGACCGCAGTACCGGCGCTATAATATTATGAACAAGAATCTGGTAAGCACCGTGTTTACCAATGGTGGCGTCATCGGACATCCGGTAGGTAAAGGACCGCGCGGCGCCTGGCTTAACGACAATAACGGATACCTGGGCGATGTAAGTCCTTTTGTAGGGTGCGAAATCCCATACCGCGTTTCCCCGGATAGTACTTTTTATTTTCACTCGGTTTCTTATTGTCTGGCCGACCACCGCCCCAACCGCCAGGATGGGATCGATTACGGCGTTTTCTGGGGCTTTGAACCTAAAGCCGGTTATTTTAATGAATCCAAAGAAGGGCCGGCTGTGGCGATCTATACGGACCCCTCCACCTGGCCGCTGCAGTGGCCGGATCGTCTGAACGACATGAACGATCCCGGCTGGAAAGGAGAGTGGAATGGATATTTCGGCAAGGGATTGTCCAACGCCACCGAAGAAACCTATTTTGCCATGGACGATAACGCTGACAAGGAATTTAACGAACCGGAATATAACATCTGGAATGTGGAATTTCATCCGGATTCTACCAATTCCGCCCGCAATGGCATGGGCTTGGAAATGAAGGTGCGCGGACTGCAATGGAAGCAGTTCCTGGCCCAGGATTGTATTTTCTGGTTGTATGAAATCACCAACGAAGGAACCACCAATTACAAAAAGGCGACTTTTGGTATGCTGGTGGGTACTTATGTGGGCGTCACCGGATCTAACGATTCACCGCAAGAGTATGATGACGACTGGTCTTTCTTTGATGCCAATCTGGACATCACCTACACCGGAGATTATCCCGATGACAATTCACGCAACCCGCTCTGGGTTGGTCCGGTGGGCATGGTCGGTTATGCCTTTCTGGAAAGCCCGGGTAATCCCTTTGACGGCATCGATAACGACAACGACGCCAACGATAATGATGTGTTCACCGAAGCGCCTTTTTTTACTGCTGCCGATTTCGATTCCGTGGCGATTGAGGTAGGCTCAAAGGTGGTGTTGATTGACGACAATTACCAGCGTCACGTGGTAACCATCCACGGAGATACGACGGTTGTCAGCATGGGGCGAACCTTTCACCTGGTGCCGGGCGTAACCAAACTGGTAGAAGGCAACGTACTGCTAGATAAACAACGGCGTCAAAGGATAAATCCCAACGCGCTGGATGGATTCGACAACGATCTGGATGGTTTGATCGATGAAAACTACCTGCTGCATTACCGCCAGTATCGCGCCGATCTGCAGACGGGCGAGGTGCTGATCGACAAACTGCGCCCATTGCGTTATGTGGATTATGTGAACGGAATCGGTTTGAACGATTTGATGCTGGATGAGCGACGTGACGATGGCATTGACAACAACGAAGACTGGGAGCCCAGGTTTGACGATGTGGGACTGGACGGTGTGGCGGAAACCGGTGATCTGGGTGAAGGCGACGGCCTGCCCACTTCCGGCGCCGGTTATGGTCTGCCCGGGGAACCGCACATCGATGTCACGGACGTGCGCGAATCGGATCAGATCGGCTTAACCAGTTTTGATTATTTTATTAACGCCGAAGCGCCAGCCGATATTCTCGAAAATGATGAAGGCTGGTGGGAGCGCGTGGCTCCGGGTAATTTTGATGTCCCTTCGTCCATTGTAAACAACGAACCGGTGCAAGGAGAAGACGGTGACTTCTTTTATGCCAGTGGTTATTTCCCGCTGATTCCCGGCCAGACCGAACGGCTTTCTCTGGCGTTGGTGTACGGCGGAGGGCGCGGCGGGCGCCAGAAAGACCTGGAAGATTTGCTGAAAAACCGTGAAACCGTTCAGAAAATCTACAACTCCAATTACCAGTTCCCTAAAGAGCCGGATACGCCCACTTTGCACGCCGATGTGGGCGACGGTGAAGTGGTTCTTTACTGGGATCGTGTGGCGGAGTCGTCTTTTGATCCGGTATTACGCCGTAATGATTTTGAAGGTTACCGCCTGTATCGTTCCACCGATCCGCGTTTTCAGGATGTGTTTACCGTTACGGATGTGGACGGGCGACCCAGGGGATATGAACCGCTGGCTCAGTGGGACAAAGTGGATGGAATAAAAGGCGTTTTTGATGCCTCGCCCGAACTGGCCACAGCTGCCAATGGTTTCCCATGGGATTTAGGGGATGACACCGGACTGCGCCATTCCTATGTGGACAAGGACGTGGAAAACGGCCGCACTTACTATTACGCGCTTACGGCTTATGACACCGGCGACGACAGCCTGGATATTTTCCCGGCTGAGAGTCCCTTCATCGTAACGGTGCTTCCCAGCGGGGAAGTGGTCACCGGAAAAAATACGGTGCGGGTTGTGCCGGGAACGGAAATGGCCGGGTACACCGGTCCGGAGCAAGAGGGAGAGCTGAAACACCTCTCTGGTCCGGCTGATGGGACAGTGAGTTATGTAGTGGTGGACGAAAAAGCCATGGCCGACCGCGAATATCTGGTTCAATTCCTGGACACCAGCACGGATGGTATCGACAACGACGGAGACTGGGTGGCCGCCACGGACGATCTGAACGGTAACGGACTACCCGATTCGGATGAACCCAACGTGGACAAAAACGATCTCGATGAATTCTGGCCGCAAACAACCATGTACAGCGTGCTGGATCAAACCGTTTATACTGACGCCTTTAAAATTGAAGACACCACTTTTGTCCAGCTGAGTCACGAAAATCTTCTGCCCTCTTCGGTGGTTGTAAAAGATGCCTCGGGTCAGACGGTGGTCGCAAACGCCTATCTTCTGGATACCAGTAAAGGTCGTCTCAAAATAAACACGTCCGACAATTCCGGACAGATGGAAATCGGTGGGGAATATACGATCAGTTACCAGTATTTTCCGGTTTACCGCAGCACGAATATCGGCGAAATACAGAACGACGACGATAACTTAACCTATTTTGACACGGATATTTTCGATGGCGTTCAGCTTTCGTTTATTAATTACAGATCCATCGAACGGATAGACACAGCCACGGGGTGGACGGGCACAAGCTTAGGGGACTTTACCTTTTCCACGGAAGATATTTACATTTCGCCTACACTCACGCTCAGAGGTTTTCGGACGCCAAATAATTTTGAAATCACTTTTCAGGATGCTACGGTGGATACATGCATCGACACGCTGGGCGTGCCTAAAATTCCGGTCAATTTTACGGTAATGAATACAACATTGAACAAAAAGACGAAATTCCTGGTGGCTCCAACCGTGTATCCCATTCCTCTTAACGACAAGGGATATTACGACCTGCGCCTTTACGACCGGATTCTTTTCTTTGAGGAAGGGCCGGGCGGAAAATTGCATTACACCTGGCAGCTGTTGTTCATAGGGGACACACTGCACATCAATCCGGGAGACAAACTGATCTTAAGTGTTACCAAATCCTTCCGGGCGGAGGATGAATTTGTACTGACCACCACCAGGCCCAAGATCGATATGGAACAGGCCAGGCAGGAACTGGAAAAGATCAAAGTGGTGCCGAATCCCTATGTGGTAGCGCATGCGCATGAGGCGCCGCTACCGCCCACCATCACCAGCGGACGAGGCGAACGCAAAATCACATTTACACATCTGCCCAAAGACGCAGTGATTAATATCTTTACTTCGCGCGGGGAACATGTAGTGACCATCCACCCCCAACCGACATACGAATTCGACGGAACCGCTACCTGGAATCTGAAAAACAAGGAAAATCTTGATGTGGCGTTTGGCGTGTATTTTTACGTGGTCAAAACGCCGGTGGGGGACAAAAAAGGAAAAATCGCCATTATTAAATAGTGAGCCAACACGAGTAAATAAAAAATGTTGAGGTTATCGATGCTTTCAAAAGTGAGAGTTTTTTTATTGAGCGGTATGCTTATGCTGGTTATAAGTCTGCCGGCTGCTGCTCAGAATAAAGTCGGGACAACGGCAGCGCCTTTTTTGGGGATTTCGGTCGGTCCGCGGGCACAGGCCATGGGCAGCGCCTTTGTGGCGCAGGCTACGGATGTCACCGCCGCTTACTGGAATCCGGGAGCTCTGGCCAGGTTGCAGACCAATGAGTTTATGGTTTCACATACTCAGTGGTTGTTGGGCACCAACTTTAACTGGATTGGATTGAGCTTGCGCGTCGGGAACAGTACGGCGTTAGGATTGAGTCTGACCCAGTTGGACTATGGCCGGGAGGAAATCATTACCATTCAGGAGCAGGAAGGAACCGGCCGCTATTGGGATGCCCAGGACCTTTCGTTTGGTGTGTCGGTGGCGCAGGCTCTGACAAATCGCTTTTCGATCGGCGGAACGTTTAAGTACGTTAATCAGCGCATCTGGAACGAATCCGCATCTGCGTTTGCTGTGGATCTTGGTTTGCTGTTCGAAACCAATTTCAACGGTCTGCGTTTGGGGATGAATATTTCCAACTACGGTCCGGATATGCGTCTGGACGGAGACGATCTTCTGCAGCGTATCGATATCGATCCGGAAAACAACGGTAACAACGAAACGCTGGTGGCCAAGATGAAAACGGAAGATTTTCCGCTGCCGATTTTTTTTAGAATAGGGGTGGCATATGATTTAATAAATACAGATATTAACAGAGTAACCCTGGCTGCGGACGCTTTACATCCAACCGATAATGTGGAGTCCATGAACGTTGGCGCGGAATATACCTGGCGTAATATGGTTGCGTTACGGGCGGGATGGAAGTCCTTGTTTATGGATTCACCGCAGGAAAGCTGGTCGCTTGGCGCTGGCGTTCAGTATGAATTGTGGACTTTAGGCAAGGTACGCATTGACTATGCCTATTTAAATTTTAAGGATTTTTCGGATATACAGACTTTTGCCGTAAGTTACATTTTTTAAAGCAAGTTGAATTAATCAGAAAAGGAGGTGAGAAGAAAGAGAGGAAAAATTCAAATGTTTCGATTCTCAACAATCAACCTATTTAAGGAGGTTACAGAATGAAGAAAGTGTTAGCATTTCTACTAGCGGTTTCCCTGTTGCTGGTAGGAGGTAACTTGTTTGCGGAAGACCTCAATTTAACCTTTGAGGATGATAGCGACGTGGCCAACTGGGGCAACTACGATCAGGATAATATGTGGACCTCGGCTTCTTTTGACGCGACTGGCGGCGTTGACGGTACCGGAGCGCTCCTGTTTCATGACGGTGGCTGGGGATTTCTGATGAAGCGTCCTATTACGGCTACCATCGGCAACAGATACCGCTTAACGGTTGCGGTAAAAACCACCAGTTGGGCCGATCCCTATTATCTGTATTTAAAGGTCGAGGGTATTGGTGAGACCGATTCCGTTGCAGTTAACAGCGACGGCGTTTTTACCACCTTTACGCTCATGGGCGATGTAACGGCCACGGACGGTTATATTAAATTTGAAGGAATGAATACCGGCACGGCTAGCGATGTCTGGATCGACAACCTGGTCTTCATGGATGGCGTGGATACTCCGCCGATCGTTATCAACGAAATTTATTACAATCCCCCCACCATCCAGGGCGACGATGATGATTATGAATTTTTAGAATTATTCAACACGACGAACTCTGATATTCCTTTGGAGGGATACGCAATTACTGAAGGAATAGTATATACTTTCGTTCAGGGAGATACCATTAAAGCCAATAGTTATCTTGTGCTAGCTAAAAACGCATCTAAATACGAGGGAAGTATTCAGTGGACAGATGGCAATCTGGGGAACTCCGGAGAAGATGTGGTCTTAAAAGATGCAAGCGGCGCAACGGTGGACAGCGTAGATTATGATGATGGCGGTTCTTGGCCCTGGCTGGCCGACGGCAGAGGCGCTTCTTTAAGCTTGACGGATCCGTTTGTGGACAATAACGATCCGGCCAACTGGTATCCAAGTGCATTCGGCGGCACTCCGGGAGCAGCCAATGGACCGCGTGGCGTGTGGGTGAATTTCCGTGTCAATACAGCCACCGTACCGGATACCATGAGTAAGAATTCCGTGGTGCAGGTGCGCGGCAGCAATCCTCCTTTGGAGTGGAATGGTGGCTCTAAGATCTTTTTAGAGAACGAAGCGGTTCCCGAAGACGATCCCTGGGGTAGTAGTGATTACTGGACCGGTGGTGGTTTATTCCCTGCAGGTGTAACCTATTACAAATTTTATACAAATGCTTCGCATAGCGAAGTTAGTCCTGGTGTGGAATGGGAACATCAGGGCTGGGAAGCCAATGTTTCCGAAGAAACCAACGACCGCATTCTGGACTTATCCGGTTTTACCGGAAATGATACCACCCTGCCGGTGCAGTACGTTAATGGCTGGGCCGACAAACCTGGTCAGTATGCCCATCCATGGGAAAGCAACGACACATCCTTTGTCGTCTGGTTGCGCGTAAATGTGGAAGGCTTCGAGGATTTTGATCCTGACCAGCACGTTTTGGGCGTCCGCGGTTCCAATGATTCGGATTGGGGACAGACCGGCGAACTCAGTTGGGGTAAAACCTATTTATTGAACCAGGAATCAGATCATGCCAATGGTGGCAGCCAGCAATATCCTGGAAAGTATTTCTATTCCGGCGCCATTCATGTGCCGTTGAAATACAAAGACAATGGCATGCAGTGGAAGTTTGTAGTGCATTACAAAGACCATCCGCTGGATGAAGACTGGGGCAACATGTTCTGGAATCCCAGCCTGCAGGATGCTATCACCTTTAACGGCTCCGGCAAAGACACTACCATCTATTGGAGATGGTATGATCATATGAAACCGAAAATTAAGGTTAACGAAGATACCGTGATCGTCCATTACAGAGCCGATCTTACCCAGGCCATCGATAACCATGGGTTTACCCCTGGCGATACGGTAGTGGTTAAAGCCGGCTGGAACAAAACGGCGGATCAGATTTATACCACCATGCCGATGGTTAAAGAAGGCTTGATCGGAAACATTTACACCGTGTCCGACACCATTATTACTACTATCGGTGATAAACTGCAGTATAACTTCTACGTGATCAAAGACGGTATCGAATATCGCGAAACCTTCTATGATTTCACCGACACCGAAGGCGGTAGCGCCGCGGAGAAACGTAAAGCAGTTATGGAATCTAAAGATGTTACAGTGGAAGACATCGAAGACGATCCCGGCAGCATTCACCGTCAGCCGAACTTCCGCAATCTGGATCCCATCAGCCAGGATATCGATGTGGTGTTTACGGTTGATCTGCGTCCGGCCTACTTTACCGTTTTGGCTGGTAAAACATTGACCGACATTCAGGGCAATTATCATGTCTCCGAAGCGGACAGCGTTTTCAAGTGGGGCGTATGGATTAACGGTCCGGCAACTGGCGGATGGCAGACCTGGGGCGCGACTCTGGAAAACGACACCACCCGTATGATGTATGACGACGGTACCCATGGCGACCTGGTAGCGGGCGATTCCATTTACTCCCGCACCATTCACTTCCCGGCCGGTACACCGAAAGGGCAGGAATTCAAGTTCGGTATCCGCGGCGGTGACAATGAAGGCGGTTATGGTAACAACCATATCGAAAACCTGGATGATAGCCAGACGCTGACTTATCTCGATAATCAGTTCGGCAGCATCGATCCGCTTTTCTACGATGCCTGGGATTTTGTGAATCACACCCACACAGGTATTGCAGACGAAGCGAACGCGATTCCGAAAAAGTATGCATTGAATCAGAACTATCCCAACCCGTTTAACCCGGAAACGAAGATTGGTTTTGCTTTGCCGAAATCCGGCAGTGTCACGCTGACGGTTTACAACGTTCTGGGACAGAAAGTAAAAACGCTGTTCAAGAACCAGAATTTTGCCGCCGGAAACCATTCCGTCAAATGGAACGGCACCGACGACATCGGCAACAAAGTAGCTTCCGGAATCTATTTCTATAAGATTGAAGCCGGAAAATACGTATCCGTTAAGAAGATGGTTCTGATGAAATAATCATCATCAGATTTTTATATGCCGGTTCTTTTTTTTGAGAACCGGCATATTTTTTATCTATTTGCTCCTGCAGACTAAAATGACCGTTACAAGCCGTAAATTCAGGGAAGCATACCATCAGGAACCAATCCCTAGGCATGGTTGACGGATGTCGGCAATTTTGAAGCATCAAGATTTTCGACACCGGTTAACGGGCCAAAAAACGGCTGACAAGAACAAGGAAAGATCATTAGTTAAAATGATGTGTAATTAATACAGATTGAAACAGGGGAAAATATGGCAGCCATTGATTACTGGATTGTAGTATTTTATTTGATCGCTATGGTGCTGGTTGGGCTTTATTTTCAGAAAAAAGCCTCTGGAAATATCGATTCTTATTTTTTGGGGAAGCGAAATTTACCCTGGTGGGCGCTGGGCGCATCCGGCATGTCCTCCAATCTCGACATCAGTGGTACGATGATTAATACGGCCTTTGTGTTCGCTCTGGGCGCGGCCGGATTTTTTATTGAAATTCGGGGCGGGGTCACATTGATCATGGCCTTTTTGATGATCTTTCAGGGCAAATGGAACCGCCGGGCGCTGGTAATGACACTGGCGGAATGGATGCACTTTCGTTTCGGCACGGGGCGCCAGGGCGATGTGGCTCGTCTAATCGCGGCGTTTTCCATAATTATCGTCACTATTGCCATGATTACCTATTTTGCCATCGGTTCCGGCAAATTCGTGGGTGAGTTTTTGGGTATCCCGACCTTCTGGGGCATGTCTTCACAATTCTGGGCGGCCACGCTGATGATTGTCCTGGCTATGATTTATACGGTGGCCAGCGGGCTGTATGGAGTGGTTTGGACGGACGTTTTTCAGGGCACGCTCATTTTTTTCACCGTGTTGTACATTTGCTTTGTCGCCTTTTTCAATTTCAATCTGCCTGAAGCCTTTAATGTTTCCGTTCCCTTGCGTGAGGGCGGATTTTTAGCCATACCCACGACCAAAGAAGCGTGGACCAGTATCATTCCCCACTGGACGCTCAATATGCCGGAGAACTCCATCTATTCAATCTACAATTTATTTGGTATTGCCATTCTATTCTATTTGCTCAAGGTGACGATAGAAGGCAGCGGCGGCACCAGTCAGTATATGATTCAGCGGTACTTTGCTTCCAGAAGCGATCGTGAATCGGGTCTGCTCTCTTTGTTCTGGACCTTTTTGTTGTCTTTTCGGTGGCCGTTTATCGCATCTATTGCCACCATGGGTGTGGTACTCGGCACTCAGCAGGGCGTAATTCAGGATCCGGAAACCGTATTGCCAGTGGTGATCAACCAACTGGTTCCCGTAGGCATTAAGGGGCTTTTAATTGCCGGCCTGATGGCGGCCGCCATGTCCACCTTTGATTCCACGGTAAATGCCGGCGCCGCATACTGGGTGAAAGATATTTACCAGACGTACATTAATCCCGAGGCCACAGAAAAGCAACTGATCCGGCACAGCCGCTGGTCGTCGGTGATTATTGTTCTGCTCGGCCTGGGTTTTATGCTGTTGATTAAGAATATCAACGAAATCTGGGGCTGGATCACCTCTAGTCTCGGGGCAGGACTGCTGGTCCCGACCATGGCGCGCTGGTACTGGTGGCGCATGAACGGTTACGGTTTTGCCGCCGGAACGGTTGCCGGCATGGTGGCGGCGGTACTGCAACGGATTTTTCTGCCGGAAATTCCAGAATACTTTGCGTTCATGATCGCCACTTCGGCCTCATTGGTCGGCATGGTGGCGGGAACATACGCAGCAGAGCCGACAGAAGAAAAAGTACTACTGGAATTCTACAAACGTACCCGTCCCTTTGGATTTTGGGGCCCAATACGCAAAAAGATCGATCCTCAAAAAATCAATGAAATTAACAAAGAAAACCGGCGGGATATTATTTCAACTTTTTTTGCCGTTCCTTGGCAAATCGTTTTGTTTTTAACAGGCATGACGGTCATCTTTAAACGCTGGGATGAGTTCATTTGGCTGTCGGTTTTACTGGTGGTGCTGTCCGTGGGATTATATTTTAACTGGTTCCGCCATTTGTCATCTGAAGTAAAGGTTGAATAGTGTACGAACATAACTTATCAACAATTGACCATAATTGCTAAGTCTTTAATTAATAACAGACTGAATATGTCTAAAAAATATGCAGCCGCTTTAGTGTGGCTTATAAGTTTAATATTAATAATCGGTTGTGCAGAAAAAAAAGAAAAAATAATTATCTGGTCTTCTTTGCGACCGGTGGAACGGAATTTGCTTGATTCACTTTTAAAAAAGTTTTCCACAGGTTATCCACAATTCGAATTTCGCCAGTTGTTTTATGCTCCGGAAGAGGCACGCACCAACTTTATTATTAGTTCTCTGGCCGGAAAAGGACCCGCTCTGCTGCACGGCGCAAGCGACAATATCGGCCCTTTGGTGGAGCTGGATGTCATCCGCCCCATGGAGGATTTATTTGATCAACAATACCTCGATAAGTTTCTAACCCATCCCATAAAAGCAAACACCTATTTTCGTGGGCATCTCTATCAGATAGCCGACCGGGTGGGCAACCATCTCTGCCTGGTTTACAATAAGGCGATCGTGAAAAATCCGCCGCAAACCATCTCTCAGCTTATTGAAATGGGTAAGAAACTTACGAAAGATACGGACGGCGACGGCCGGCCGGATAGTTACGCACTAGCCTGGAATTACACGGAACCCTTTTTCGCCATTCCGTTCATCGGCGGCTATGGCGGCTGGATTTTTGACGAGGAGTACCATCCGACGCTTGACACAGAAGCCACAGTAAAAGCGGCGCGCTTGATTTATGATCTGGCCAATAAATACAAGATCATTCCCCGGGAATGCGATTACGAGGTAGCCAATGCCCTGTTCAAGGAGGGGATTTCGGCCATGATTATCAACGGTCCCTGGTCCTGGGGTACCTATCTGAAAGCCGGATTGGATATTGGATTAGCCCGCATCCCAAAAATCGACGAAACAGGACTTTGGCCCACACCGCTGGTTTCGCCTATGGGCTACTCCATTAACAAGAACGTTACCGGTGAAAAACTGAAGGTAGTGGTGGAATTGATTAAGTTTCTCACCAGTCCGGAAGTTGAACTGCGATTCACTAAGTTGAGCGCTTCGATTCCGTCGATTACCAGCGCCTATGAAAGTCCGGTGGTTAAAAATAATTTATTGATCCAAGCCTCGATCGACCAGATAATGGTGGGACGGATAATGCCGGTTGTCACGGAAATGCGCTGGATCTTTGACGCCATGCGCCCAGCCTATCAGGGCATTTTTACCGGACGGGTAACGCCGGAGCAGGCCGCCCGGCAAATGCAGGAGCTGGCGGAAAAACTAATCAGAGAAAACCGAGAGTAAGCGATGGCAGCAGAAATCCATTCCAGACAGAATCGATTGGTGTACCTATACGTCATGCCAGCGGTCATTGTAATGGCACTGGTTATCCTGTACCCGTTTATTTACAATGTAGTCATTTCTTTTTCCAACATGAACCTGACCCATTTTAGGGACTTTCGATTTATCGGGATCCATAACTACATTTCCGTCATCAGCGAAAGTACGTTCTGGTATTTTTTCTTTAAGACCGTGCTTTGGACGGCACTTAATCTGATCTTCCATGTGGGCATCGGTTTAATGCTGGCGCTGATCATTAACGAGGATATCCGAGCGAAGAGTTTTTTCCGAACCATTTTAATTCTGCCCTGGGCTGTGCCCCAGTACATTACGGCTTTGACCTGGCGGGGCATGTTCAACAGCGAATTCGGTCAGGTAAATCTGATCCTGAATCATTTGTTTGGTGTAAATGTTCCCTGGTTGTCCACGGAGTGGGGCGCCTTTGCCGCCTGTTTATTGACCAATATATGGCTGGGATTTCCGTTTATGATGATTATTGCGCTGGGCGGGTTGCAGAGCATCCCGAAAAGTCTGTACGAAGCGGCGGAAATCGACGGCGCCTCCCGCTGGATGCAATTTAAAAACATCACGGTGCCTTTGTTGAAACCGGTGATGGTGCCCGCGGTTACGCTGGGCGTCATCTGGACGTTTAACAATTTCAATGTGGTGTGGCTGGTGAGTAACGGCGGAGAACCGTCGGACACGACGCATATTCTAGTTTCCTGGGTGTACAAGGCCGGTTTTACCTATTTCAGAATGGGTTATGCCGCGGCTTTTTCAATGATTATCTTCGGCATTTTGCTGCTGTTTAGCTGGAAGTTTATCAACCGCACCAAAGCCACGGAGACGATTTATTGAGAAGGGGTATAGGGAATAGGGGAATAAAAGAAATAAGACACTGAAAAGTTTCCGGTTCAATCTGTAGAAACCATATACCTTTATACCCGTTCCCCTCCACCGGGCAACACAATAGTTGAAGGAAAGCAATGTCATCGACAGTACGAAAATTGAGTAAATTAGAAAAGGGACTGGCCTACGGGATTCTGATCTTTTTTTCATTATTTTCCATTTACCCGATTTTGGTGGTCTTTTCGGTATCGATACGACCCGGTGATCGCTTGCTGAGCAAATCGCTGGCCATTATTCCGGAAAATTTTTCTTTTCAGGCTTATGTTGATTTATTTGTTAACCAGCCCTTTTTAAGATGGATGGTCAACAGTCTGGTTGTTTCTGTAGCAGTAACTATTTTTGCTGTGGTTCTTGCCGCCACGGCCGGTTATGCCTTTTCCCGCTACCAGTTCAAATTGCGCAACGCCTCCATGGTCGGGCTGATCACCACACAGATGTTTCCGGTAACCATGCTGCTTTTGCCGTTATTCATTATGCTGATTAAAATAGGCGCTTATGATAGTTATCTGGGTTTAATCATCGCTTATTCGGCCACGGCGCTGCCGTTTACCATCTGGCAGATGAAGGGTTATTATGACACCATTCCGGTGAGTCTGGAAGAGGCCGCCACTATCGACGGCGCCAGCCAGTTTACCATTTTTTACCGCATTATTCTGCCGCTGGCGCTTCCGGCACTGGCGATCACCTCGCTGTTTTCGTTTATGACGGCATGGTCGGAATACCTGGTAGCCGCGGTGTTGATCCAGGATCAGGATTTATTTACCCTGCCGATGGGCTTAAAGCTGTTTTCCTCAAACATGGAAGTGGCCTGGGGGCTGTATTCAGCTGGCGCCATTATCGTAAGTATTCCCGTGGTAATTCTATTCTTAAGCCTAAGCCGCTGGCTGATCTCCGGTTTAACTCTGGGGAGCGTAAAACAGTGATCGGTTGGACTAAAAATAAACGATTTCGCGCTGTGGTTTACAGTTTTTTGGCTGTCATTCTGAGTTTTGTTATCACCTGTTCCCGCAGCGATTCCTTCGATCAATTGCTAAAAGCGGTACAAAGCGCCACTCCCGCGGAGCAGAAACTTCTGGTGGAAGAGTTTATTCGCACACAAAACGACTTGCCGCTTGTTTACGATTCCACGGCTTATTTCGTTTTTGAAAATCATTCAAATACAACGCCCTTTCTAACCGGAGATATGACCAGTTGGAGACCAGACTCCTTACCGTTGACAAGGATCGGTCACACTGATTACTGGTACTGCAAACTGCATTTTACAGCTGCTGCGCGAATCGAATACAAATACGTGATGAACGGAAAATATTTGTTGGATCCTCTAAATTCGCGCATGGCGCAGGGAGGATACGGATTCAATTCCGTTTTCTGGATGCCGGAATACAAGTTTCCGGAAGAAGTCCTTTTTGTTAAGGAATATCCGGCAGGGCGCGTGGACACGTTGGAGTTCAGGAGTCGCCTTTTAAGGAACCGGCGGCGTATTTTTGTGTACCGGTATCCGCAGGCAAAAAGTGACGCGCCGCTGATTATTTTTCACGATGGCGGCGATTATCTGCGTTTTGCCAGAGCGCATATTATTCTCAACAATTTAATAGCCACCGGTAAAATTCCGGCGGTAAACGCGCTGCTAATCGATCCGGTGGATCGCAACAAAGAGTATATGCTGAACGACGACTATCTCAAAATGGTGTTCCGGGAATTACTGCCACAGATGCAGAGCCGGTTTGATCTGGCAAAGCGGGCGCCGTTGTATATGGGCGGAGCATCTCTGGGCGGGGCGATTTCGATATACGCGTTAAAAAACTATGCCGACCGATTGCGGGGCGTCTTCTCACAGTCCGGCGCCTTATGGGTAGAAAACGGACGACTCTTGAGAATGCTGGAAGATATGCCGCAAATTAAGCCGAAGATTTATCTGGATTTTGGACAGTTTGAACATCAGCACCCCTGGCATTTCGGGGCGGAAAAAATATTGCGCCAAAAAAAATCCAGGTTCCGCATACACATATGGCCGGAAGGCCACAACTGGGGGAACTGGCAGGCGCATCTATCACAGGTATTGAATTATTTGTTAAAGGAGCAGAAGGATGATAGAAGAAGAAATAGCCGAGAAGATTAAACGTTTGGGATTTACCACTTACGAAGCGCGGGCTTATCTGGCGCTGTTAAAGTCGAACCCCGTAACCCGTTACGAACTGAGTAAAAACTCCGGGGTGCCGCGCTCGGCTATTTACGATATTATTCGCAAGCTGGAACATATCGGCGCGGTTAGTGCGATTTACACCGAACCGGAACGCTACGTGCCGCTACCCCCGGAACAGTTGTTTGAATTGCTGGAGCGGCAGTTTAAGGAGCGGGTGGAAGAGGTGCGCAAGTCGCTGGCCGATTTTAGCACTAAAATCGAACCGGGGCATTTGTGGAATATCGTGGGCTACGAAAACATGATTCACAAGGCGCGGGAAATGATTACCCGGGCCAAGAAATCTATTTACATTTCGGTTTGGGCGCGGGAGTGTGAACGCTTGCAGCTGGAAATCGAAGACGCTATTAAGCGCGGCATCATGGTGATCGCTTTCTCCTTTACGCCGCTGAAAATTCCATCCGAACAGGTCTACAGTTACAACATTCCGGACGAAGAGCTGGCCAGAATCTGGGACCGCAAAATCATTCTTGTGATCGATCAAAACGAACTTTTAATGGGCGAAGCGGACGACCGGTTGAACAAAAAAACGGCCTGGACGGACAACAAAGCGATTGTAGATATTGCCACCAACCACATGATCCTTGACATCACCCTGTTCGGGATTCGCAAAAAGGTGGATGTCAGTCGCACCGTGATTGCCATGGAAAGTTCCGGATTTGAAAATCTGGGTAAAATGCTTAATAGTTACCATACGGATGAAATGAAGATTTTAGCCACCGGGAATTCCAGAAAATGAGTGCGGGAATTATGAAATTTGCATCCTTCTGGGTTCCGATGCCGGTAGATTTTAATCTTAACCGTTCACTGATATGAACCAGCGTACGCTGTTTCAGTCGGTCATCGCCGAATTAAATTTGTTCGGAATTGAGAACAAATTCCACGACGTTTCCGCTTTGCCCGGACTGGCAGTCCCGGAATGGGTGAACGGGCGGACGCTCTATGAAATATATGTGCGTGCTTTCAGCGAAGAAGGCACGTTCGACGCCGTAACCCGGCGCCTTGAGGCGCTGAAGAATCAGGGGGTTGATTTTCTGTGGCTGATGCCGGTTTATCCCCTCGGACGGGAAAACCGCAAAGGCACGATGGGCAGTCCATACGCCGTGCGGGACTATTTTACGGTCAATCCGGAGTTCGGCGTCCCACGAGATTTTCGTCGACTGGTGGAAACCGCCCATGCGCTGGGGATGAAAATCATTCTGGATCTGGTGGCCAATCATGTGGCGCCGGATTATGCGGGGTTCAGGGGAAACAGAGTTTCCGTTATGCGCGACGTCAACGGACGCCCCACACGGCGCGTTGCCGATTGGAGCGATGTGGTGGACCTGGACTTTACACGAGCTAATACCCGGTCTCACATCATTGAAGTGATGGAACACTGGATCGGAGTCTATGATGTGGACGGATTTCGCTGCGATGTGGCCGGATTGGTGCCGCTGGATTTCTGGGTAGATGCTGCTCGGCGAATCAGACAAATTAAGCCGGACGTTTTTATGTTAGCCGAGTGGGAAAGTCCGCAGCTACATAAGGAAGCGTTTCATGCCAGCTATGACTGGAGCCTGTACGAACTGATGCGGCGGGTTATAACGGGGCAGTGTTCCCCGGCCCGATTGATCGAATGGGTGAAATTGAAAAATGCAACCTATCCGAGCCGAGCTCTGTCTTTGCGGTTTCTGGAAAACCACGATAAGGTGCGCGCCGTAAACGTTTTTGGCCGGGAGGCAATGGCGGCCTTTCTGGTTTTTGTTTTTTCGTTGGATGGCGTGCCGCTCATTTACAATGGTCAGGAAATCGGCAGCACGTGTGCCTGTTCACTGTATGAAAAATCGGTCATTAACTGGACGGAAAAAGACCAAAGAATATTTAACCTGATTTCGGCGTTGGTTGAGGTCAGGAAGAAACATCCCGCTCTCTGGGGAAAAAGAATAAATGCACTACCGTCGTCTGCGGAGCAGGTGCTGCTCTATATGAAACAGGTCCGGGAAGAAAGCATTTTAATTGCTGTGAATTTTTCCGCGGAAATGGGGCAGGTGCAGCCGGAAAATATTGCCGGACTGTCCCATAAATCCCTGGTTCCCTTATTGGGCTTGGGAAGACCGCTTCCCGGGATGCAGCCTGAGCGCATTGTACTGCCTCCCTGGAGCGGAGAATATTTTTTGATAGAAGGATAAGATAAGATAAACAAGCAGCACCTTAAGTGGAGCTGCACTCGTTGTTGTACAAAAATTATGGAGATAAAATAATGCGTTTAAGGAATGTGATGCTTTGGGGCTTCGTCCTGTTGACCATTTTTCAATTAAAAAGTTTTGCGGTGGTGGTCTATTGGGAACCCACGATCCCGGTTCCGGGGGGAACAGTAACCATTTACTACAATGTGGTAGAGGGCACACTGCCGGACGACACCAATCCGGTTTACATCCATCTGGGATATAACGGCTGGACCAACGTGAACGATTATGCCATGGTACAGGATACGGCCGCCGGATGGTGGAAATACAACTACCAAATTCCGGCCGACTGCGAGGTGATCGACTTTGTGTTTACTGACCTGAAAGGCAACTGGGACAACAACGGGGGCATTGGTATCGATTGGCACATCAGCTTGAATTATTCCTGGGAGCCATTGAACCCTAACCCGAACGACGCGGTTAAAATCACTATCCGGAACAGCGCCCAGGGCGGAAGCATTCTGTGGTACGTGCAAAATAACGGCCGTTCCATGCCGCCCATTGAATCCTACTGGCCGGCAAATACTGCTTACACTTTGTACCGGGACGCGGTGGAAACGCCGCTGGAAGGTCCGGACGGAGAGGGGAACTACTATCTGTTCCTTGGCCCTTTTTACAATCCACGGCAGTTCGTTGAAAAGGTAAAGTTTAAGATTCACTGGGCGGACGATACTTGGGAAAACAGCCTGTTTGAGATCGAACTGGATTACACGCCGCAGGAAGGCGATCCGGTGGTGACGTTTCTTTCGCCGGATTCGGAAGCTACTATCAGTGGGGCGGTGGAAGTCAGCGTAACGGCCAGTGATGCGGAAAGTGTGGAACTCTGGGGCGGCGTGGATTCGCTGGGCAATTTTGAGGATGCGCCCTTTCAGGCCACTTGGGAGCCATCGGTTAACAACTTTGGGCCCATGTATGTGACGGCAAAGGCCGTCAATGCAGAGGGCCGCGTAACTCTTGCGCGGCGGCCAGTTTATGTGGAGCCTCAGGTGGTCAGCGCGCCGGTTCCCGAAGGGGTCCGTGACGGCGTGAATATTAGCGGCAATACGGTGACCTTTGCCCTGTATGCCCCGGCCAAAAATTACATTGGGCTTAAAGGAAATTTTAACAACGAATTTCCCAACGGCGAATTGATGAAGTTGTCCGGCGACACTTTGTGGTGGCTGACAAAAACCCTGGACAACGGCGTGTATTTGTACCAGTACGATCTGGAAGGAGAAAAGGTAATCGCCGACCCCTGGAGCAAAAATGTGCGCTGGAAAAATCCGGGCACCGAAGAAGAGTCCACCAATTACGAACACGCATTCACTCAGTTTACCGTAGGAGGCCAACCCTTTGCCTGGAGTGATGAAACGTTCCAAAAACCGGATTTTAAGGACCTGGTGGTCTATGAACTCTATATCAGGGATTTCGGTGGCGATCACCCCGGTACCTATGCGGATGTAAAGGAGAAGCTGGAGCAAGGATATTTTGACAGTTTGGGCGTGAATGCCATAGAATTTATGCCGGTAACCGAATTCCCCGGCGAGATCAGCTGGGGCTATAATCCGGCCTTCGACCTGGCGCCGGAATCAACCTACGGGACTCCGGAGGAGCTAAAAGATTTAATCAACACCTTTCATCAGCATAACATCGCGGTGCTTCTGGATGTGGTCTTCAATCACATGGAAGGTACGGCGCCGCTTTTTCAATTATATCAGCCAAAGGGCTCCTGGGACCGTCACGACCACGATTACGACCATTGCCCCTATTTTCATGACATGGATAGCCAGTGGTTTTACAAATTGCAACATTGGAAATATGCGGACGGTCGGTACTACCGCACCTGGCGATATGTGAGCGACGCCCTGAAAACCTGGGTGCAGGATTACCATGTGGACGGTTTCCGCTTCGACGCCTCCTGGGGAATTGGCTGGGACAGTTACAATAATAACGGCATGTCCTATTATTCCTGGTATTTACGGCAGATGGACAGCACGCAATATGTCATTGTGGAAGAAGATTTCTATAGCGGCACCAACCAGGTGAACGTGACCGAGGCGGACGCCAACTGGCATTTTCGTTTCTACCACCAGATGAAGGCGAATTTAACCGAAAAAAACGATGGTATCAGATCTTGGGGCGATATGGATTACACCAGCAAAGTGGTAACCTACAATAATCAACCGGAAGGACCCAGTTATACGGAACCGACTGGTATGTTAAATTATACGGAAAGTCACGACGAAACGCGCATTATTTACGAAACCATGCATTACTATCCCTACATGAGCAGGGAAAAGGCCATTAAAAAATCAAAGTTAGGGGCGGCTGTGCTGTTGACCGGTCAGGGAATTCCCATGCTTTACCACGGACAGGAATTTGGTCAAGATGGCGCGAAAAACGGAACAGACCCTCAGCCATTAATGTGGAATTATCTCGACACAGAAAACGGCAGCGATTTGTTCAACTATTACAAACGGCTGATCTGGTACAGGAAAAATCATCCGGAAGTAAAAAGTGCCAATCTGAAGTTTCTGTTGAAGGATTCCGGAACAAAAACAATGGCCTATCAATTTGAGCTGGATGGCGCGTACACGATTGTTGTGGCAAATTTTGACAATACCGATCACACGGTCACCCTGCCTTTCCCTTCGGACGGGGCCTGGTTTGAATATATCGGAGACGATACGGTATGGGCGGAGCACGGCAGCTTAACCGACTATAACGTGCCGGGTTCCACAGCCAGAATTTTTTCAAATGAGAAAGACTGGCCGACCGGTATAGAAGATCAGAAGCTGATGGTAACAGAATACATTTTGTCTCAGAATTATCCGAACCCCTTTAACCCCACAACGCAAATTCACTATCAGCTGGCAAGCGCCGGCCGGGTGAAGCTGACGGTATATAATGCGCTGGGACAGGTGGTGAAAGAATTGGTGAATCAAAAACAGAATCCCGGGACCTACACGGTGACGTTTGACGCAAGAGGACTGGCTAGCGGCGTTTATATTTATCGTATCAGCACGGATACCGGTTTTAGCGAGGCGAAAAAAATGCTGCTCATCCGCTGAAAAGGCGTTTGCTAACAAAAAATTAACACACGGAGTAACTTTTATTTCGTAGTTTGAAGAATTCAAGGAAAATCATCAAACGAAAAACTTTTTATTGAGATGAAAAAATGAAAGAAAAAGTTGCTCCGCGTATTTTGATTGTAGACGATGAAATCCACATTCTGGAATTGGTGGAATTCAATCTCGAAAAGCAGGGATTTAAAACGCTGACCGCGCAGAGCGGGGAAGAGGCTCTGAAGATCGCCCGCAAAGAAAAGCCCGACGCGGTGGTGCTGGATTTAATGCTCCCCGGCATTGACGGACTCGAGGTGTGCCGAATCTTAAAATCCGATCAGGAGAGTTCTGATATGCCGATCATCTTGTTAACCGCGAAAGGGGAAGAGGAAGATGTGGTGAGGGGATTGGAAACCGGTGCGGATGATTACATTACAAAACCATTCAGCCCGCGTGTGCTTGTTGCCCGGGTAAAAAGCGTTCTGCGCCGAAAAAAAGGAGCGGAGTACAGCGCGGCCGACCGGATCGCATTTCATGAGATTACTATCGATCCCGGTAGGCGGCGGGTGGAAGTGGCCGGGAAACCGGTGGAATTAACCTACACGGAATTTGAAATTCTCCATTTTTTAATACGCCATCCCGGCTGGGTGTTTACGCGAAATGAAATTGTGGACAACGTTCACGGCGATAATTATCCCGTAACCGATCGCTCGGTGGATGTCCAGATTGTGGGGTTGAGGAAAAAACTGGGTTCCGGCGCCAAATATATCGAAACCGTCCGCGGCGTAGGGTACCGAATGAAAGAAAACGATTAGAAAATTGCGAAGCATCCCCGGAAAGGGTTTATTAACTTTAAACATACAAGAATCATTTTATTCGCCTAAAACGATTTTCCGGCCTGTGGTAAGTATGAGATGAAAATTAAAAGATTGTTTACGCAAATATTTCTTGCATACCTGCTGTTGGTTGTTTTTTCTATCATGGCGCTTGCCCTGTACGAACAGCGCATGCAGAAAAATTTTTACCAGCAGGAAATCAAATCTGATTTGCTGGCCCGGGTTCGTTTAATTTCCGCCGCACTGATCAACGAAGACTGGCAAAGCAAACCGGCCCTGGATTCTCTGGTGGCTGTGCTAAGCCGGCACGGACAGGTGCGCGTTACGGTTATCCGGCAGGACGGCAAGGTGTTGAGCGATTCCCACCGAGACGCGACAAAGATGGACAATCACGCAGATCGTCCGGAAATAAAACAGGCCAGGGCGGATGGGGTGGGCTACTCCATGCGCCATAGCTACACGTTGAATACAGAGCTGGTTTATTTAGCGGTTCCGTTAAAAAAGCACGGGCAGATTACGGCCTTTGTGCGGGTGGCGTTTCCTTTTTCGGCCTATCGTCGGTCCTTGCAGAACCTGCAAAACCGCTTGGTGCTTGGTGGGCTGATCGTCATTTTGCTTACGGCATTGCTCAGCTTCGTCACCTCCCGGCGCATCAGCAAACCGCTGGAAGAGATCAAACAGGGAGCGCAACGTTTTGCCGCTGGTGCGTTTGCTCCACCTTTGCTGGAGCTCGGAACGGAAGAAATCCGGGCGGTGGTGCGGGCACTCAATTCTATGGCCAGGGAGATTGACCGGCGCATTCAAACCATTTCTCTGCAGCGCAGCGAGCGGGAAGCCCTGTTCCGCAGCATGCAGGAAGGCATCATTGCGGTGGATCATCGCGAACGCGTCATTATGGTTAATCCGGCCGTCCGGCGCTTTTTCGGCATCAGCGATGAGCATCCGGAGAAAAAAATGGCCCAGGAGCTGATCCGCGAAAAAAGCATTCTGGATTTTATTCGCGAAGCTTTGCAAAAGCGGGAATTTCTGGAAAAGGAACTGGCCGTGCTGGAAGGACGTACCCGCTATTTTCGTTTCAGCAGTATGCCTCTGCAAGGGGAAGACCAGCGGGACCTCGGCATCTTGATTGTGGTGAGCGAAATAACCCGTATAAAGCAACTGGATCGTATGCGGCAGGAGTTTGTGGCGAATGTGTCTCATGAATTAAAAACGCCCATCACGTCCATTAAGGGTTATGTGGAAACGCTGCTCAGTGGAGATGTCCGCGACGAGGAAACCATAAAACGCTTTCTGGGCATCATTGCTCATCAGAGCGACCGCATGAACGCCATCATCGACGACCTGCTGCAGCTGTCACATCTGGAGCATAGCGGGAGCGCCATAGAGCTGGAAAAGCAGCCCGTTTTGCCCATATTGCATGAAACGGCGCAGTCCTTCGCTAAGACCGCAGAGAATAAGGGAATTACGATTCGGCTGGAAGGCGAAGATCATATTCAGGCCGCGGTTAACGGACCGTTGCTCAGGCAGGCAGTAACCAATCTGCTGGACAACGCCATCAAATACACGGAAACCGGCGGTTTAGTGCGCGTAGTACTGCAGGAAGCCGAAGGTAAAGTGAAAATTTCGGTGCAGGATAACGGCGTGGGCATCGATAAAAAATACCACGCCCGGCTGTTTGAACGCTTCTACCGTGTGGACAAGGCACGCAGCCGGGAACTGGGCGGCACGGGACTGGGACTCTCCATCGTTAAGCATATTGCCCTGGTTCATAACGGCTCCGTTGCTGTGGAGAGCGAGCCGGGCAAGGGGAGCACCTTCCGGATTGTTTTGCCGGGGTAAACGGCCTTGTTATAGGCCGCTCAATCCGCTTAGCAATCGTTTCATTAAATTGCGCACCAACGGCAATTTGAAAGCGTTCTGTTCCATGGGAACGGCCTCTTTCAGCGCAATCTTCTTCAACTGCTCAAAGTTCTCGTCCGAGGCGCCGAGACCTTTTAGCTTTGCGTTCAGCTCCGGTTCTTCCCAGG
Source organism: uncultured Calditrichaceae bacterium (assembly GCA_964547355.1). Taxonomy (GTDB): domain Bacteria; phylum Calditrichota; class Calditrichia; order Calditrichales; family Calditrichaceae; genus CAZJNP01. Next base: position 4,623 of record CAZJNP010000003.1, on the reverse strand, counting down.
GCCTGGGCGCCACACCGCCAAACGCGATTCGGCCTTCCATAATCCGGCCACCGTCTAAAACTAAGGCAGCTGCAACGCTGACCACGGCAAAATCCCAGACCTCACGCTCCTTGAATTTCAGATAACCACTCACCAGGCGCCGGCTTTTAAACGGAACAATAATCTCCGTGACAATCTGTCCAGGCTCCAGAATATTCTCGCGCAGATAATCATCTTCGGGCAAAACAAAAAATTGGTTAATGGGTACGGTTTTAGTGCCCCCTTCCCAGGCAATGGTTATCCGGGCATCCAGAGCAAGCAATGCCACCGCCAGATCTGAGGGATGAACGATAAAACAGGGGCCTCCGCCAATAATGCAATGGTATTTATTTTCGCCGTCCACGGCAAAGCATTCATCGCCGCCTTTGCGTAGACAGTGGAAATCTCCCCGAAAATACCAGCAGCGGGGACGTTGACACAAGTTACCGCCAATGGTGCCCATATTTCGTAGCTGCGGAGATGCGGTCTCTTTCGCCGCCTGAGCCAGAGCAGGGAAATAGTGGTTAATGGCGGGATGACTCGCAATCCGGTCAATTTTAGTCAGGGCGCCGATTTTTAATCCCGCCCTTTCCGAAAACGCAATGCCCTCCATTCCTCGAAGATTCTTCAAGTTCACGACCTGTTCCGGCGTTTCGATGCCGTCTTTCATTAAGCCCAGAAGGTCCGTACCTCCGGCGTACAGGAGTGCCTTTTGCCAGCCCGCCTTTGCCAGTCGGCTGGCTTCTTTGACATCTTTGGGTTGCTGATACACAAATGGTTTCATGGCCGAGTTCCTGAATTAATTGGTTAATCTTGCAGAGCCATTAAAACTTTATCCGGCGTCATGGGTAAACTGGTAATGCGTTTGCCGATGGCGTTATAAACGGCGTTCGCGATAGCGGCCGGTGTGGGAATAATGGCCGGTTCACCCACGCCCTTAACCCCGGTGTTGCTGAGTTTACGATCGCCCTCGCTGACAATATGAATCTCTATTTCCGGCGTGTCTTTAATGGTGGGAATTTTGTAATCGTGCAAATTTGTGGTGAGCACTTTGCCGGTATTGCGGTCCATGATGCGTTCTTCAAAAAGCGCGAATCCCAGCCCCTGCAGAATCCCTCCGTGGATCTGGTTTTCGATGGTTTTCCTGTTCAAAACGCGTCCGATGTCGTAGGCGGCCACGATCTTCTTTACTTTGATTTTGCCGGTTTCCGTATCCACTTCTACCTCGGCAAACTGAACGCCGAAGGAATTCACCGCGTATCCGTCGGGGTTGGCTTCGCGTCTGCCCACTGTGACCAGAACGCGTTCGCCCATTTTACGGGCTAATTGGGAAATGGTCATTTCCCGAGGCAAGAGTTCCCGGGTGAAAAATTTCCCCCCGGCGTAACGGATTTTGCTTTCCGGCAGATCAAATTGGGAAGCCGCGGCTGAAAAAAGTTTGGCCTTCATCTGCTCGGCAGCGTCGCGTACAGCCGGAGAGACCGAAGGCGCCGTAGTGCTGCCCCCGCTGGAACCGCAGTAGGGTGCAACATCGGTGTCGCCCAAGATCACTTCGATTTTTTCTAAAGGAATATCCAATACTTCTGCTGCCACCTGCGCGATAATGGTGTACGTTCCTGTGCCCAAATCCTGACTGCCGGCAATAATTTGCACACTGCCGTCCCGGTTAAGTTTCAAAATGGCGTAGGCCGGTGGTCCGCCCCCTCCCCACCAGATTTGGGAAGACATACCGATGCCGGTTTTGACCGGGCCTTTTTGAGAACCAGGAATTTTATTACGTCTGTGCCAGCCTATGGCTTTGGCTCCCGCTTTGTATGCCTCGCGCAATAATTTGGAGGTATATGGAATGTTCCAGTTGGGTTCCTTCTCGGCGTAATTTTTTAAGCGGAAATCTAACGGATCCATGCCGAGTTTTTCGGCTAATTCATCCATGATCTGTTCTAATGCGAAAAATCCCTGCACATGACCGGGCGCGCGAAAGGGGCGGGCGCGACCGGCATTGATGTGTACGGAATATTCTTCCACGCTTACATTCGGACAGGCGTACATGCTGCGGACAGGCCAGCTGCAGCCCGTACCGGCAGGATGCGCTCCTGCGGCGGCAATCGATTTGAGGGAGAGCGCGGTTAAGGTGCCGTCCTTTTTTACCCCGGCTTTAATCGTTTGAAACGAATCGGGACGATTTCCAACCGCCAGGTTCATTTCCCGGCGATCGAGCGCGATGCGTACAGGCCTTCCGATTTTTTTGGCCAGAAGCGCGGCCATTACCGTATATTTGCCTGCCTCCAACTTGGAACCGAAACCGCCGCCCATATATTTTTTGATGACCCGAACATTGCTTTCCGGCAAACCGAGCGCAGCGGAAACCCGGGAGCGAACGGAAAACACGCCCTGCGTGGAGTCCCATACGGTTAGTTGATCGCCATTCCAGGTCACTACGCTGCCATGCGGTTCCGTTGGATGATGAATGGCAACTTGGGTGTTGAAACGGCGTTCAAGAATCACATCGGCCTCTTTCAGGCCCTGCTCAAAATCACCGCGGCTGTAACGGCTGGGTTTGCCCCGCACCAGATTGCCGTCGTCGTACAATTTGGGCGCATTTTCTTTTAAAGCCTCTCTGGCGTCAACCACAAATGGCAACAGGTCGTACTCCACTTCGATAGCCTCGATCGCCTGTTGGGCAATGGCTTCGCTCTCTGCGGCCACGCAAGCCACTTCATCCCCTTCGTAACGCAAATGAGAATCAAACAACAAGGAACGCTGGTACCATTGAATCCGTGGGCTGTTCCGGTAAGTAAAAATGGCCAGTACCCCTTTTATTTTTTGGGCCTTGGTGATGTCAATGGATTTGATTTTAGCATGCGGGTGGGGGCAGCGTAATGTTTTGGCAAAAGCCATGTTTGGCAGGATGATGTCAAAGGCGTAAACGGCGGAACCGCTGACCTTATCGTAACCGTCCAGCCGCGGAAGACCCTTGCCCACATATTTTAACCGGTCATTGGGTTTCCATGCCTTGTACTTACGGGTGGAAACCTCGGCCAGTTGTTCAATTTCTTCTTCCTCGAAGAAAAATTTCGACTTAATGATTTTATTTTCTGCCATGATGATGTCCTTTCCAAGGCCTATTTATTCTCAGCCGCATGCATGACGGAGTCGACGATTTTGGGATAGGCGGCGCAGCGGCAAAGAACACCGGACATGCCTTCCAAAATTTCTGCTTTTGAAGGATTCGGATGTTTTAATAATAAAGCCTGGGCGGTCATGATTTGACCCGAGGTGCAAAATCCGCACTGATAGCCGTCCTTTTCCACAAAAGCTTTTTGCAAAGGATGCAGTTCTTCTCCGTTTAGCAGACCTTCGACGGTCGTCACTCGCTTGCCGTCAGCGTCTGCCGCTAACATCTGGCAGGAATAAACCGCCTGATCTTCCAATAGAACGGTGCAGGCACCACATTCCCCATGATTGCACACCACTTTTGTGCCGGTCAGGTGCAGATGATCCCGCAGGACTTCCACCAGAGTGGTTTGGGGTTCGATATGAAGACGGTGTTCGGTTCCGTTGACGATGAGTTTAATTAGAATATGACCTTCCGGCGGGGCGGCTTGTTCCAATTTTTCCAAAGGCAGCGCTTGGGCGATTTTACCGGCAACCACACTGCCGGCAACGCCGCTTCCCACGCCCTTTAAAAATTGACGGCGGGAAAGAGAGGAAGGTTTTTTTTCTTTGGACATGCGTTCCTCCCAAAAAGATTCATGATATTTTGAACATATAAAAGATGAAAATAAATACACAAGAATGCAATTCTTTTTTAATTTTATGTCGATTCGGCTTTGAAAGTCCATGTAGCCCATATAAGAATGTTTTGGTGCTTTCAGCAATTGCCGGTTAGCGTTTCACCGCACTTTGGTCGCTTCCCTTCATTTCATCGAATTCTAGTCTTTCTCTAACACTACTCTAATATTCCCATCTTAATATTTCCCCGAAAGACAAATTTTATGTAACACAAACAAAAGGAAAAAGGGATGAAGAATTTAACAAGATGGTTATTACTGGCGTTGCTTTTTCTGGGAAACGGCTTTGCCGATGACGGGAAACTCAGCAGTACAATATTTTTTGAATATTCCATGTATTCAGAGAAGAATGCATCAAACCAAAACGGATTTGAAGTCAAAAGGGCCTATTTGACTTATCAGCACGAAATCTCACAAACAGTAGACTTTAAAATACAAACGGACGTTGGCCGGCAAAAAGATTCACTCAATACCAGTTTATATGCCTATCTGAAAAATGCCTACATGTCCTGGAAGAGCGCGTTCGGAACGTTGACCGTGGGCCTGCAGTGTATGAATCAGTTTAAAGTGCAGGAAAAAACCTGGGGATACCGTTTCATTGAGAAGTCGGCAATGGATCGCAAAAAATTCAGCAGCTCGGCAGACCTGGGGATTGGGTTTAGTCGCGCTTTTGGCCAAAGCGTATTTATTGATGCCATGGTCACCAACGGCGGCGGCTATAAAAAAGCCGAAACGGATCGCTTTAAAAAATATTCACTGCTACTCGGTTCCGGGTCCCAACGTCTGGACAAAGAACAGGGATATAACGTGGGGC
>CAZJNP010000002.1:0-33578 GCA_964547355.1 uncultured Calditrichaceae bacterium | reverse complement strand
GCCTCGGTTCGCAAGCCAGCTTTGCGTAGCGGGCCAAACATATTTGGCGCAGACAACTGTTTCCATTAACCCTTTACAATAGAAGGAGTGATCCATGGCTACTGGCGGAAATTTTATCGTGGAACCCGTCGGACAGCGTAAAATCTTTACGGTGGACGACATCAGTGAAGAGCAAAAGGAGATTGCTCGCATGGCGGAATCCTTTGCCATTGAGCAGATTCTGCCGAAAAAAAAGGACATTGAGAAACTCAACCCGGAGCTCACCCGGCAACTGATGCGGGAACTGGGCGACCTGGGTATGCTCAGTGTTGACATTCCGGAAGAGTATGACGGTATGGGGCTGGATAAAGTCACCTCGGCCTTGATCAACGAAAAAATCGCACTTAGCGAGTCCGGATCGTTCATGGTTACTTTTTCGGCTCATACCGGAATTGCCACCTTGCCGATTGTTCTTTTTGGCACCGAAGAACAAAAGAAAAAATATCTACCCAAACTCGGCAGTGGCGAGTGGATCGGCGCATACGGCCTTACCGAGCCGGGGGCCGGCACCGATGCCTTGGCGGCCAAAACCACCGCCGTGCTGAGCGAAGACGGCAAACACTACATTTTAAACGGAACCAAACAGTTTATCAGCAACGGCAGCTGGTGTCAAACGCTGATCTGTTATGCCAAAATTAACGGTGAACAGTTTACCGGTTTTATTGTGGATATGGATCTGCCCGGCGTGGAGCGCGGCCCGGAAGAGGTCAAAATGGGCTACAAAGGTTCCAGCACCACCAGTGTCATACTAAACGACGTGCCCGTTCCCGTTGAGAATATGCTGGGGCTGCCCGGTAAAGGCCACCATATCGCCTTTAACACTCTAGATATCGGACGTTATAAACTGGGAGCCGCTGTCCTTGGAGCATCTAAAGCGGCCATTAACGAATCGGTGAAATACGCGCTGGAACGCCGGCAGTTCGGTCAGCCCATCGCTTATTTCGACGCGATTAAATCCAAATTTGCCAATATGATTGTGCGCACCTATGACCTGGAAAGCATCCTCTACCGCACTGTCGGCGACATCGATCTGGCGGTCAGCCAGGCGGACCCCAAGGCCGAGGACTACTACCAGAAAATCGTTTCCGCTATTGGCACTTACGCCACCGAAGCGTCCATGACTAAAGTATTCGGAACCGAGGCCCACTGGCTAACCACCGACGACGGACTTCAGATTTTCGGCGGATATGGATACACCGAAGAATATCCCATGGCCGCCATGGTGCGCGACACCCGTGTGGATCGCATCTTCGAAGGCACAAACGAAATCAACCGCCAGATTATTACCGGCACGTTCCTCAAAAAAGCCTTAATCGAAGAATTGCCCATCCGCGACCGCATCAAACAAAATGAACGGCTGCTCAACGGAGACGTCATTCAACTGGATACCGAAATTCTACGCGATGAGAAAATTGCCCTGGAGTATGCCAAAGCCATCACCCTGTATGTGTTCAACGAATCGATTATCCGTTACGGGCAGGGTCTGCGCCATGAACAGCAGCTCATGGAAATCCTGGCTGACATGTTCACCGACGTGTACGTCATGGACAGTGTTTTAGCCCGGGTAAGCCAGTACGTGGAAAAAAACGGTTACGAATCGATCCGCATGCACATTGCCCAAATCGGTACGGCACAGAAAACGCAGCGCATCACCGCCAACGCCCGCACCGCGCTACTGGCCATCGAGACCGACCACGAACTCGACAAGGCACTGGCCGATCTGGAAAAGCTATCCCGGCCTACCAATTTGCGTCTGAACCTGTTTGAATTACGGCGCGAACTGGCCGATACACTGTATGAACACGGTAAATATATGTTATAAAGAGAACATCATTTTATAAAGAAGGGAGTTTATCATGTCCGAAAAATATGCAGTTATTGTCGATGCGGTTCGTAGCCCAATCGGCGTAAAAAACGGCAAAATGATCGGCATCCGGCCGGACGATCTAAGCGCCGCAGTCATTAAAGCCCTGTTGGAACGCAACCCCAAACTACCGGTGGAAGAGATTGAAGATGTTGTGCTGGGATGCGCTTTTCCTGAGGCCACCCAAGGCATGCTGTTAGCCCGGGGCGCCGCCGTTTTGGCCGGAATCCCCAAAGAGGCGGGTGCCAAAGTGGTAAACCGTTTCTGCGGTTCGTCCATGGACGCCGTGCATCAGTTAAACCAGGGCATCTTGGCCGGCGATCTGGAATGCGGCATTGCCGCGGGTACAGAAGATATGTTCTCCGTGCCCATGGGCGGTTACAACCCCAGCTTTCATCCCGAATTGATGAAAAAGAAGTTTTACATCGGTATGGGTGAAACGGCCGAAAACTTAGCCAAAGAGCTGAACATTTCCCGTGAAGATCAGGAGGAGTTTTCGATCGCTTCGCATCGCAAGGCGCTGGAAGCCCAGGCCAACGGCCGTTTTGACAACGAAATCATTCCTATCGAATTTAACGGTACTACCATCACAAAGGACGAAGGTCCGCGTGAGCCGAATATCGAAAAAATCCGTTCGCTTCCGCCGGTTTTTGATAAAGACGGCACGGTAACGGCGGCCACCTCCAGTCCCATATCTATAGGTTCAGCAGCCGTGCTGGTGATGAGCAACACGCTGGCCGAAAAACTGGGAATAAAACCTCGCGCCCGGATCATATCGCGCGCCATCGCCGGTGTGGAATGGGAACTGATGGGTAAAGGGCCAATCCCCGCTTCCGCCAAAGCGCTAAAACGAGCCGGCATGACCATCGACGACATCGATTACATCGAACTGAACGAAGCCTTTGCCGCTCAGTCTTTGTATGTGATTCGAAAAACTGGCTGGCCAATGGAAAAGATTAATTTAAACGGCGGCGCCATTGCCCTTGGGCATCCATTAGGTTGTTCCGGTGCACGGATTCTGACAACACTGTTGAATGTCATGGAACAAAACAACGGAAAATACGGACTGGCCACCATGTGCATCGGTTCCGGTCAGGGTATTGCCACCATCATTGAACGGATGTAAAGGAGGCAACAATGAAAGAGATAAAAAAAGTGGCCGTTCTGGGTTCCGGAGTAATGGGAAGCCAAATTGCCGCTCATTTGGCAAACGCCGGCATTCCGTCCATGCTGTTCGATCTAAATCAGGAGCTGGCCGAAAAAGGTTTGCAGGCGGCGCTGAAACTGAAACCGGCACCCTTCTATAATCCCAAGGACGCCAAGCTCATCGCACCAATGAATTACGACCAGCATCTTGAACATTTGCAGGAAGCGGACTGGGTCGTGGAAGCCATTGCCGAACGTCTGGACTGGAAACAGGAACTGTTCAAAAGGATTCAACCGCATCTGAAGTCCGACGCCATCGTTACATCCAATACGTCTGGGCTTTTGATCGAAGACATGCTTCAGGGAATACCAGATAATTTCCGGCAGAATTTTCTGGTGACCCATTTCTTTAACCCGCCGCGTTATATGCATCTGCTGGAAATTATCCGCGACAAGGACACCAGTGACGAAGCGGTAAAAACCATGGTGGACTTTTGCCAGAATAAGTTAGGCAAAGGCATCGTTTACGCCAAAGACACCGTGAATTTTATCGCCAACCGCATCGGCGTGTTCGGCATGATGCTGTCTATGCAGCTGACACGTGATATGCAATTACGCATCGAAGAAGTGGACAAACTGACGGGACCGGTACTGGGACGCCCAAAGAGCGCCACCTTCCGCACTGCCGACGTGGTAGGACTGGACACCCTGGCGCATGTTGCGCAGTCTTCTTACGATAAAGGCGAACACGACGAACGCCGCGATGTATTTCAAATCCCGGATTATATGCAGAAAATGATCGAACAGAAACTATTAGGCCAAAAAACGCGGGCCGGCTTCTACAAAAAAGTAGACGGCGAAATTCTTTCCATTAACTTTGACACGCTGGAGTACGAGCCGCAGGTAAAGGTCCGCTTTAGCTCGCTAAAGAACGCCAAAACTTACAGCACCACCGGCGAGAAAATTCGCGCCCTGGCCTATAGCGACGATAAGGCCGGACAATTCGTCTGGGAACTGTTGTCGCAAACGCTGATTTACGCTGCGAACCGCATTCCGGAAATTTCCGATGATATCGTCAATATCGACCGCGCCATGCGGTGGGGCTTCGGTTGGGAGTTAGGTCCCTTTGAAATATGGGACATGCTCGATCCCGTGCGTTCCGTGCAGAGAATGACTAAAGAAGGCAAAGAAGTCCCGGCTTGGGTGAAAGGCATGCTGCAAACCGAACATCCGTTTTTCTACCGCGTACATGATAAAAAGCAGTGGTACTATTCCCTGCCCGACAAACAACATAAACCAGTGCCGGAAATTCCCAAACAGATACAGCCCAAATTACAGGGCGTACGCGTCAAAAAGAACTGGAGCGCCAGCATTTACGACATCGGCGACGGTGTGGCTTTTCTGGATTTCCACAGCGTACTGAAAGCGGATCTGAATCCGGTGGACGGCTCCATGCTCGACATGCTCAACGATATGCTCCATTGGGTGCCGGAACACGGTTATAAGGGGCTGATCATCAGCAGCCTGGGACCCAACTTTTCTGCCGGTGCCAACCTGCAAATGATTTTAGAGTTAAGCAAAGCTAAAAACTGGAAGGCCATTGAACAGTTGAGCAAGACGTTCCAGGACATTACGCAGAATTTACGTTTCGCGCCGTTTCCGGTCGTTAGCTCCCCGTTCAATATTACCCTTGGCGGCGGCTTTGAGATTTCTGCAGCGTCGGATCGCATTGTGGCCTCTGCAGAATTATATTGCGGTGCCGTCGAAGTAGGCGTGGGCTTGATACCCGGTGCCGGCGGCAATTTACGTGTATTGATGAATTTTATGTCCGCCATGGAAAAGATGCGGCCGGGTCCCTTCCCGCCGGTGCAAAAGGCTTTTGAAACCATCGGTTTTGCCAGGGTGTCCAGTTCCGCCAAAGAAGCGGTTAAACTGGGGTATCTGAAACGCAGTGACGCTATTGTCATTAATCCCGACCATCTGATTTTCGAGGCCAAACAGGCCGTGCTGCAACTTGCCGACGGTTACCAACCGCCCAAGGAACGGGACGACCTGATCCTTCCGGGGATGGACGGTTTCCTGGTCTTAAAGGATTCGCTGCAAAATTTCATGAAACAGGGCAAAATCTCCGAACACGATCGCCTGATTGGCGAGAAACTGGCCTGGGTGTTGTGCGGCGGCGAGAAGGCTTCCTTTACCAAACCGGTACGCGAACAGGACGTCCTCGACCTGGAGCGGGAGGCGTTTGTCAGCCTGTGCGGCGAAAAGCTCAGTCAGGACCGCATGGCACACATGCTAAAAACCGGCAAACCGTTGCGGAATTAATCGCTAAAACCGAGGCTGCCCAGGGAAACTGCGGCAGCCTTTTTTATTTTACCCAGTCAGACCCTTTGTTCACCGATGATTATTTTAGACTTGCGAAAGTAATATTCTACCTACGCTGCAATAGCCGTGTTGCTTTGTATGTGGTGAAATCTTAATCCTACCATTCAGTCGCATCGGTCGACGATCCGGTCGAATCCATGCACCCCCACTAACTACCTACTTACTGTTAACACAATGTTTTATTATCACTTAACTTATTATCTAAATTGTGGCATATGCCTTGCTTTTCTTCATTCCAAATCGGGTATGAATTAATACAAAGATCAAAATTTCTTTTTCTTCTTTCTTTAAAAGAGAGAACGTTTTGAATTGTTAGTGGAGTTTCGGAAGTGAAAAAGTTGTTACCGCTTTTGCTTTGGACAATCGGTCTCATACTTGTTACAGCGGCAACCGCGTCGGCTACAGATATCGACGCCCGTTTGTCCCTGCGTTTTTACCGCATTGATGATCGGATGAAATACACGGACTTTAAGGCGCACGGTATCGGTATCCGCGTAAGCTTGCGGGAAATCCTGAACACAGGTTTCAATTTTTACGTGCGCTACCGCTCCGGGAAAACGCCTAACTATTATTCCGTATCCCGTACCAAACTTTACGATTTAACCTTAAGCCACGATCATATCATCGGAAATTTAGGCTTTGCCGTAGGGCGCTTGAACACGCCGGTTGTGGGCGCCTACGGCATTTTAGACGGATTTAAAATACAGTACCAGTGGGCCAATCATTATTACATCGGCGGATTCTGGGGCACGGAACCGGATTTGCTAACCTACGAGATGAAGGATGAAATTAAACGCACCGGCCTTTTTGCTTACATCGACTGGGGAAGAAGCTATCAGGGAAATTTTTCAGTCATTCGTCAGACCTATTTAGATCGGTTAGACCGCTTTTTTTTATTTGTGGACAACGAGATCGATTTTTCGGATTCCTGGAGTTTTGGACAATTTGCCGAAATTGATTTAATCGAAAAAGAAGGCGAAACCGGCGAGCATCAAACCTTCCAGTTTACCGATGTTTTTACCGACCTGCGCTTCAGACCCGGTAATCGGTTCACGGCCACACTGACTTACACCACGCACAAAGAATTCAAGTACCTAGAATCCATGAGCGACATTCCGGATTCTTTATTTGAAAATTCAGTCGATCAGAGCGTCGGTTTGCGCCTGAATGTGCGACCGTTTAAGAACTGGCGTCTTTATTCCCGTCTGCGCTATGGCGTGAATTCGGAAGAAAGCGGTGAAGAGCGCTATCTTGCCGTTGGCGCAGCCCATTACAATTTCCTTTTTACAAAAATTTTTCTGACCGGCCGGTACGCCCGCAACGACGGTTTTTACGCCCGTAGCAATAGCTGGTACGTTTCTGCGGAACGGGCGTTCTGGAATAAGTTCCGGGCGTCGGTGGCCTATCGTAAAGCGGATATCGAGTACAAGCTTAGTAGCAGCCAATTCAGTAACACGGCTGTAGATGTGGCTTTTACTTACAACCTTTCATGGCGCTTTTACCTTTTTCTCAAAGCTTCGCGCCTGCAGGGAGACGACAGGAACGAAACACGATTGTTTCTGGAATTGAACTACAAAATTAGATCATATAAGGAAAAACCGCGGCCTTAAAACAGGAGGTGTTCAAGTGAATTTACGAAAAAAATTCCTGATCATGGACGTAACCAAGTGCATTGATTGCGACAATTGCGTGCGGGCCTGCGAACGGCGGCACGGCATCGCCCGCTTTCAGCGTCATGGTTTTCAGATCGGAACCATTCGCGTTCCCACCTCCTGCAAAAACTGTGAGGACCCGGAATGCATTTCCTCGTGCAAGGTGGAAGGGATGACCCGGCTGAATCACCGCTTTACCCAGCCGACCGAAGCCTGTATCGGATGCGGTTTGTGCGCTAAGAACTGCCCCTTTGGCGCCATTCAAATGTTTAAGGCAAATACGGTTCCTATAAAAATAGAATACCTGAAAATTGACGAAAAAGTCAAAAGAACAAAACTTCCTAAAATGAAAATTGAACGCAAGCGCGAAGTATGGAAGTGCGACGGCTGCATCGGTTACAAAAATAAGGGCTGCGTGTACAATTGTCCCACCGGGGCCCTGCAAGAAGTGGTTCTAGAAGATTTCATTAAAACCATTCCCTATCCCTGGGCCGTGAAACTGGTAAATTATTTGAGTCCGGCCTTTTTGAACAAAGAAGAGAAAGAACAGATTCACGCCGGGCAGATGCGTCTGGTAGTGGATCGCGACTACACCATTCGCCTGGAGTCAGTACAAAAGGAAGAATTGATTCAGGCTGTGGGATAAAAAAATCTGTGCCAAGTCGGACAATTCATAAAATACGTTCATTAAAAAGGAGGAAAGCAAATGAAAACCTTATTTACGCTTATAGGATTGGTTTTACTGATGCTCCATTTTTCCTGGGCGCAGGGGAGCTGGCAAATTTCGGACAGCTTAGAAGCCGGCCTAACCAATATCTTTTTTGTGGATGCGCAAAACGGCTGGATTACAACGGAAAGCGATACTGTTTTCCACACCACGAACGGCGGAGAGACCTGGGAAGTGCAAACCTTTGGCAGCGATTACGTAGTGGAAAACCTCTTTTTTATCGACGCTCATACCGGATGGCTGGCCGGCGATCTGGGCACCATTCTTAAAACCACGGACGGCGGTGCCACCTGGCAGGAGACCAACACTGGCGTGTACGATTTAATCGTTTCTCTCTTTTTTCTGGATGCCAGCACCGGATTTGCCGTGGGCGAGGGCGGTTTGCTGCTTAAAACGACCGATGGCGGGCAGAGCTGGATGGAACAGCGTGTGCCCAACGACACCACGGAAAACCAGTGCGTTTTCTTTATTGACCAGAATACCGGCTGGATTGCCGGCGTGTGGGAAGAAAGCGGCATGATTCTGAAAACCACAGACGGCGGCGCCACCTGGACCACCGTATTCCACGACACCACCTACGGGCCCTTCCGCGCCATCTTTTTTACGGACGCCATGAACGGTTGGGTGTCCGGCATGGAGGGCATCATTCTGCACACATCCGACGGAGGCTTAACCTGGCAGGAACAACGTAAAGGTCTGGACAACGAACAAATCCGTCATTTGTACTTTGCCGATGCAAACACCGGCTGGGCGGCTGGCATCAAAGGCTACATGCTTTCCACCACGGACGGCGGCGCTGATTGGGATATGACCGCACTGCCGGTGAACAAAAAGATAATGGGCATGTGCTTTACTGACGCACAGCATGGCTGGGCCGTTACCAGCGCCGGAGGCGGTTCCAAAGGCGGTAAAGGAGAAGGCGATTCCGAAGAAAGCGACAGCACCGGGACGCCCGATTCGACCAATTCGCTCGGTTACATTTTAACCTATGTGCCGCAGGAAACGGCCATCGAGGACGAACTGGCGGATTTGTCGATTCAAAATTACGTTCTGTTTCAGAACTATCCCAATCCCTTTAATCCGGTTACCATAATCCGTTATCAAATTCCGGAAACCACACCGGTGCGCCTGGAAGTGTTTAACGTGTTAGGGCAAAAGGTGAGCACACTGGTCAATAATGTGCAAACGCCGGGCGTTTATCTGGTGGAATTCAACGCGCTCGTGCTGCCCAGCGGCATTTATTATTACAAGCTGCAAACCGGCAATTACGAGTCCGTTAAACAGATGCTGTTAATAAAATAGAGAATGGAGGCTTTGCCATGAAAGCCGTTTTGAAATTATTACTCGTTTTACTCTTTACTCAGTTTTCCCATGCCACGTCTTTGCAGGGGGCGCTGTCCGGAACGCTGAGCCACGCCGGCAGCCCCTACCACGTTACCAAAGACATTGTAGTGGAACCGGGAAGCACTTTGACCATAGAGGCGGGCGTGGTATTGCTGTTCGATTCTACCACGGCCCTGCGCGTGGAAGGTACTTTGCGGGCTCTGGGCAGTAAAGCGCAGCCCATTGTGCTCAAACCGTTCGCCAAAAACGCGCGCGGAGCGGCCTGGGAAGGCATTCAGTTTACCAATCGCGGCAAGGACGATTCACAGTTGAAATACTGCGTAATCGAACAGGCGCGCCGGGGCGTTTCCGTGTTTTCGGTTTCGCCGACCATCGAAAACTGCCAAATCCGTTTGTGCGACCAGGAAGGCTTTTTGCTGCGCGTCAGCCGCGCCCGCATTGAGGGTAATCAAATCACGGGAAACAGAGCCGACGGCATTCGGGTGATTTCATTTAAGGGATTGATTCGCGGCAATCAAATTGCCCAAAACGGCGCAGACGGCCTTTATCTGGAAAAAAGTCCCTGCACCGTGGAAGACAACACCATCCGCGCCAACAAAGACGACGGCGTTTTTTGCCTGCAGAGCAACGCTGTTTTGAAAAACAACCGCATCGAGCAAAACGGCGATGACGCGGTACTGGTCGGTCAATGCGCGCCGCTTCTTTTTAACAACACGCTGGTGCGCAGCGACTTTGGCCTGTTCGCTTATCGCAACAGTTGGCCCAAAGTGGTCAATTGCACCATGGCCGGCAATAAATACGGCGTTTACATTCGCGAAAACGCTTCCGCGGCCATTGACAACAGCATTCTCTGGGACAACGAAACAACCGTGTTTACCGATTCCACTTCTTCTGTAAAAATTTCATATTCCGATGTGGAAGGTGGTTTTGCCGGCGACGGCAATTTTAGCGTGCAACCTGGATTTACAGGGAACGATTACACCGCGGTTAAAAATGATTCGCCCTGTAACGGAAACGCCAATCCGGCTCCGCTGTACCAACCGGCGGACAGCGGTTTGCAGAACAAAGTGGGCGCGCGGCTAAAATAATCTCAGAAAAGTGATCTGCGTAAAGTTCAATCATTAAGAAAAAGGGAACGGAAATGCGTTCTTCAGGCATTCTAATCATACTGTTCGCTCTGCTGATGGTGCGCGGTCTTTCGGCGCAATGGATTTCGCCCGGCGATTTAAGCAAGGGGCACAAAGACCTGGAAGGCATCAACAACTGCACCTTGTGCCATGTGATCGGCGGACGAATTCAGACTGAGCGCTGCCTGACCTGCCACAGCAAGTTAAAGCACGAAATGGAAGAGCAACGCGGTTACCATTACCTGTACAAAGACCGCGTGTGCACGGAATGCCACAAAGAACACCGCGGGCGGAATTTCCCTCTGGTTCAACTGGACAAGGACAACTTTGGCGAAGAGCACGCCAAACTGGGCTTCAAACTGGAAGGCCGTCACGCCAAACTGCAATGCGAAGAATGCCACAAAGCGCCGGACACTTACCGCGGGCTGGACAAAAACTGCCTGGCCTGCCACGACGATACCTTCCACGGCCGGCTGGACAAGGACTGCACCAAGTGCCATTCCTTTGAGGCTTTTAAACCGAGCACGTTTAAGCACAAAGAAAAAGACCTGGCCGCGCAGCCTGCGCATCTGAACACGGAATGCAACGACTGCCACGTAAACGGTCAGTTCAAAAACCAGAGTCAGGAATGCCTGGCCTGCCACAAAGACGAGCACAAGGGGCAGGTGTCTCAAAAGTGCGAGGACTGCCACAAACCCAGCCATAGTTCGTTTGACGAAGCAAGCCTTGCCTTTGATCACAACAAAAAAACGGACTTTAAGCTTGAGGCTAAACACGCGCTGTTAACCTGTGAAGAATGCCATCAGGACGGCTTGTACGATTTAAAACACAAACAATGCACGGACTGTCACCAGGACGAACACAAGGGCGAGTTTGACGAAGACTGCAACGTGTGCCATGAACAAAGTGGTTTTGAACATTCCATTTTCAAACATGAAAAGCCGTTTTACGAGCTGCAGGGCGCACACAAAACTTTGCTTTGTGAAGAATGCCACACAGCGCAGCACTACAAAAACACGCCCAAAAACTGCGTGGCCTGCCACGGCGATGCCCACAAAGGCCGCATGAGCACGGACGATTGTTCCCAATGCCACACGCAGGACGCTTTTGTGCCTTCTACCTTTAAACACGAAAAACCGCATTTCGAATTAACCGGCGCGCATCAGAAAACCGCCTGTACGGAATGCCATCAGGAACGCAATTTTGCCCCACAGGACTCCACGTGCAACTCCTGCCACCACGAAGAGCACAAGGGGCAACTGGCGTTGAACTGTCAGGAATGCCACAAGACGGATCAATTTAAGCCGTCCACATTCAAACATAAGCCGGAAGATTTTCAGGCGCAGGGTAAGCACGGTCAGTTAAAGTGCGAAGAATGCCACGGCAGCGGGTTGTTCAAATTTCCAAGCACCAACTGCACCACCTGCCACAGCGACGTACATCTGGGGCAACTGGGCGACAACTGCACGCAGTGTCACACGTACTCTGACTGGACAACCATTGTATACGACCACAATCAGACGGAATTTGTGCTTAAGGGACAGCACCGCACGTTAACCTGCGAACAGTGCCACCAGAACGGCGTGTTTTCCGGTACCGGTATGGAATGTTACGACTGCCATCAGGATCCGCACCGCAAAAGCTTTGGCGTTAATTGCGAGCAATGCCATACGGAGGACAACTGGCTGGTCATCCATTACAATCACGAGCTTTCCGGTTACGCCCTGGTGGGCGCGCACAGTCAGTTGAGCTGCACCGAGTGCCACACCAATTTACGCACAACACATCTGCCGGAATATTGTTACGGTTGCCACAAAGCCGATTACGAAGGTGCGGTGGAACCGAACCACAAAGCGGCCAAATTCGGTACAGACTGCGAAGAATGCCACAATCAGAACGACGTAAGCTGGCAACAGGGCTATTGGCAAGAACACGAGGCCATTTTCGCTCTGCGCACTTCTTCCGGCGGGCACCATGACCATTTTACCTGTTCGGAATGTCATCCGACCAACACTAATTACAAGCAGTACAACTGCCTGGCCTGTCATTTACGGGAAGAAACGGACGCCGCGCATGTGGATGTGCGCCGATATCGCTATCAAAATAGTAAATGCTTAAAATGCCATCCCATTGGCGAGGTGGAAGAATAAAAACAACAGGTGGCAACATGGATAAAGACAAACTTTTCGCTTACATCTTGTTTGGCGCTGGCATTATTACCGTGGGACTGATCGGCTGGATCGGTCGCGGCTACTACTTTTTGCCGTTGACGCTCAAGTACCAATCTTCGCTGCATGAAGTGTTCGGCCCATCCGGGCTGGTGGGACACGGCCTGGGCATCATCGGTTCGGTTTTGATGCTGCTGAATTTCATGTATTCCTGGCGCAAACGCTACGAGTTCAAAGAAAAACTCGGCGGCTTGAAATTCTGGTTGTACTTCCACATGTTTGTCGGTCTGTTAGGCCCGGCGCTGATTATTTATCATTCGGCCTTTAAGTTTCATGGCATCATCGCCACCACTTCGTTTTTCAGTATGGTTACGGTGGTGATTTCCGGCATTATTGGGCGTTACATCTACATTCAAATTCCCCGAACCATCGGCGGACTGGAACTCTCTTTGTACGAATTGCAGGAAGAATACCGTCGCCTTTCCGGCGCGTTGATCTCTCAGGTGCAAAACGATTCGGAAATTGAGCAGTATTGCGATGAGCTGTGTTCCGACCCTTCGCCCACCAGCGGCGACAAAAATTTTCGCATTTTGTGGCTTTTGTTAAAAAACGACTGGCAGCGGCGTAAAAAACTAACCCAGTTTGCCGCACTGCTAAAAAGCAAAGGATTTTCCGAAAATTTTCTGAAAGAGATTTTAAGCGTGGCCCGGCAAAAAATACGTACCCACGAACGCATGGTCATGTGGGAAAGCACCCACCGGCTGCTAGACAGCTGGCGTTTTATTCATAAAAAACTCTCCTGGCTTCTGTTCATTACCATGACCGTACACGTGCTGGTAACGTTACTCTTTGGTTTTACCTGGATTTTTTGACAAGGAGAAAGGAACATGAAAAAAAATTACTTCATCGCGTTCGGCTTGCTGGTTGTGTTAATGGCGGCACTGGCTTTTGGCGTCATCGGCCCAAAGACAGCGCAAAGCCACGCCCAGGAAATTCCGGGCATGGTCTTAATTCCCGGCGGCACATTCACCATGGGCAGCGATCAGGATGGCAAAGACGCCCGGCCTGCGCACAAGGTGTACGTATCGCCGTTTTACATAGACAAATACGAAGTAACCAACGCCCAGTACAAGGCCTTTATGGACAGCACCGGCTACCCCGCGCCCTACCTGGACCCCAAAAAATACCCCTGGGCCGAAAAATACAACTGGGAAAACGGTACCTATCCGCCGAGCACGGGGAATTTGCCGGTGGTGCTGGTCAACTGGGAAGACGCCAACGCTTACGCCCAATGGGCCGGCAAACGTTTGCCCACGGAAGCGGAATGGGAGCTGGCCGCCCGGGGCCTTGAAGGCTTTACCTATCCCTGGGGCAATCAGTGGGATTCCACTAAATGCAATTCCAGAGTTAACGGCTTGAACCGCGCGGTTGAGGTGTCGCGCTACACCGGGGGCGTCTCGCCTTACGGCGTGTTTAACATGGCCGGTAATGTGTGGGAGTGGTGCGCCGACTGGTACGGCGCCGATTACTACAAAAACAGTCCGCAAAAAAACCCTAAAGGCCCGGATCGCGGCGCCACGCGCGTCATTCGCGGCGGCTCCTGGGACACCTACGGCATCGAAAGGCTGAAAACCTTTGCCCGCGAAAGTCAATTCCCAAGCGTGCGCAGTTACGATCTGGGCTTCCGCTGCGCACTGGATGTTGTTAATGTGAAATAAAACTCTCAGAGTGTAAACCAAAAATACTTGCTTTTATTAATCAGGAATCCATTACAAAACGGCCTCTTCTGACATTCATTTTCAATAAATACTTGAAGCAGCTTTTTGAATTTGTTATATTTGAATAATTGTTCAAGTATTAAGAGACGCTTATGGCGCGCGACAGTGATATCTGTTCGGTGGAAATCATCGATCATCAAAAAGTGAACTCTGTAAAGCAAAACATCACCAGTTTACAGGAAACCAGCAATATGGCAGGATTGTTCAAAGCGTTAGCCGATCCCACACGGTTGCGTATTGTTCAGGCCTTGCTGCTGGAAGAATTGTGTGTGTGCGATATTTCAGCCATCGTTGATGTTTCCATTTCGGCTATTTCGCACCAGTTGCGGCTTTTGCGTAATCTGCGCATCGTCAAATTCCGCAAACAGGGCAAGCAGGTCTATTATTCCCTGGATGACGAGCACATCGCTGAATTGATAAAAACAGCGTTGGAGCACGTGAAAGAGTAAAAATGAAAAAGAAGATTTCAATATCCAATATCGAATACTCAATTCCCAATGTCCAATGAAACTTTTTTAAAAGCATCGAGATTTGAGCAATAACAAGACTATGGGGGAAGAATGCCAATAAAAAAGTTTGATCTTCAAGAGAGGTTTATCGATTTTGCAGTTAAGATAATCAAACTCTCTGACTTAATGCCGCAGAACCAAACTACTCACCATATTAAAAATCAAATTTTACGAAGCGGTACTTCACCTGCACCTAATTACGGAGAAGCACAAAGTGCTGAATCACGTGCGGATTTTATTCCCAAAATGAAAATAATTTTAAAAGAATTGCGAGAAACCTTTGTATGGTTAACGATTATTAATCGAACAAACCTAGTCCCTCAACAAAAACTGGAACCCTTAATAAAGGAAACGGATGAATTAATTTCGATTGTTTATAAAAGCATTGAGACAGCGAGAAAAAACAAAAAGTAATTAATTTTTTTCTAACTGACCGGTTTCTAAATCTAATGGTCATTGATCAAGTAAAGGTTTCTCAGCATCATTCATTTAATTGGCTGTTCAAAATTAGTTATTAGATAATTGATAATTGGTTATTGGTTATTGGTTATTGAAATCAAGGACTTACAATGTCTCACTATCACGCACATTCTCACCACCGTCCCACTTCCGGGCGGCGGTTGTTCCTCACCATGATGCTTAACTTTGTCATTACCGCTGCGGAGATCATCGGCGGTATTTTATCCGGCAGCCTCGCACTAATTTCCGACGCCTTGCATAATTTCAGCGACGGCATTGCCATTATCATCAGCTATATCGCCATCCTTCTGAATAAAAAGCCCAAAAACAGTCACTATACCTTTGGGCTAAGACGGGCTGAAATTTTAGCTGCTATCATCAATTCCTCCACTCTGATCATCATCTGCTTTTACCTGTTACGGGAAGCTTACGAGCGCTTCATGCATCCGGAACCCATCGCCGGCGGAATGATGATTACCGTGGCAACGATCGGTCTGGCGGCCAACATAGCCGGCACCTTGCTCATCCGCAAAGGCGCGCAGCACAGCATGAACCTACGTTCGGTTTACCTGCATCTGCTCAGCGACGCCGTTTCCAGTGTGGCCGTGATCATAGGCGGACTGGCCATTTATTTTTATAACATGTACTGGCTGGATCCTATGCTGACCGTGTTGATCTCGCTTTACATCTTACGTGAAAGCTATACCATCGCCAAAGAGGCCGTGCAGGTGATTATGATGGCCAGCCCGGAAGGAATCGATCTGCAGGCGATTGAAGGTGCGATTTTAGGTATTCCCCAGGTCAAAAACGTGCACCACGTACATTTATGGCGTCTGGACGAGCATCGTATCCATTTCGAAGCGCATGTGGAAGTGGAAGATATGCCGGTCAGCGCCACAGAACCTATTTTAAACGCCATTCAACACGAACTGCAGGAACGCTTTGGCATCTCACACGTAACCATACAGTTTGAGCAGGACCGCTGTGCGGAAAAATCGTTGCTGTAATTATAAGTTAAAAATTGATTTTGTTCTAAGTAACGGTCTTCCGGTTAATGTTACCAGTGGCGCTGACATTCCTGACCGGGATATGAACGGACTGCTATATTTAAAAAAAAACACAACCTGCCATCCGGTTGTTAATCACTAAAAAAACCGGTTTGAACGGGTTCGGGAAAATCAAAAAACGATACTTCTGCTCCCTGCATGGATGTTTTTACTTACTTCTAAGGAAGAGATTTTAAAAACGCTTAAACAGCGTTAAATTTTTAAAGGAGTAAAAAAATTTGTTTTATTTTTAATAAATATTTATATTTGAGCAATCGTTCAAATGATTAACCAGCAAAGCGGCATTATGATACGAAACAAAGTTTACTACGTGATACTCAGCGGGTTGTTTCTGTTGCAAACCTTAACTTTACCTGTTTCTGTTCCGGAATTGGTGCTGTGCGTGGCCGAGGACCATGTGCAACTGGAAATAAAAAGGCTGTCAGCAGACTGTGCCCATGACACACCAGAGACGGCAATATTCACCGCTTTGCAACACAACTATCATTCCGACGATTGCAACGACATTCCGCTTTTTCAACATACACAACATGTCATTTCCCAGAAACAGCGAACCACTTTGATACCCTTTTCCGGCACACTCTTTTTTACCAACAATAAAGATACTCAGCCCGCTGTTTCGCTATTGGATTTGAACCAACACAGTCCCTCCTTTTCCCCACTGCGTGTCGTGCGCAGTGTGGTCCTGCTCATTTGATACTTTGTTCTGAGTATAACAGAGTTCACAGAGAAAACAGAGCGAACATTTTAATGGCTTAATTGTCGCACACGCAAGTGGTCCGCTATTTTGCGGGATGAAGATGGCTTTGCTCGTTGATTCTTCACCCGTTCTGTCATCGCGAAACCCGAGAATCGGGAGGAAACGCCCCTTGCATAAAAGCAAGCCAAACGAACGTTTTTCTCTGCACTCTGTTCTGCAAAACGCTGATTCAAATTCAAACTCCCGAAAT
Source organism: uncultured Calditrichaceae bacterium (assembly GCA_964547355.1). GTDB lineage: Bacteria > Calditrichota > Calditrichia > Calditrichales > Calditrichaceae > CAZJNP01. The sequence goes on along the minus strand of CAZJNP010000002.1, from coordinate 16,363 downwards.
TCAACAAGGAAACGGAGAACCCAAATGAAAATTTCGCTTATTCTTGGCCTGGCCATTTTGCTTTTCGACGGTTTTTCCGGTGAACGCATCCATGCGCAAAAACCGGAGTCGGCACCCTTGCTCAAACAACTTCTGGTTGAAAAATCAATACCTTTAACTACCGAGCAACCGCAGGAGGAACTGACGCTGGAACAGGCGCTGGCGATGGCTTTACAGAACAATCCGCAACTGACCGCCTTTTCGCTGGAAATCCGCGCCCGTGAAGCTGCCGCCTTGCAGGCTGCACTCCGGCCCAATCCCGAGCTGGAACTGGAGACGGAAAACTTCGCCGGTAGCGGACCGCTTGCAGCGTTCAAGGCCACAGAGACTACTGTTTCCCTCGGGCAACTCATTGAATTAGGCGGCAAACGGCAAAAACGAATGCAGGTGGCTGTCCTGCAAAGCGATCTAGCGTCCTGGGAGTACGAAGCCCGCAAATTGGATGTGTTTACGCAGGTGGTCACGGCCTTTAGCAAAACACTGGCCGCTCAGGAGCTGGTCAGATTAAACACGGAAATCCTGTCTTTAGCCGAAGAGTTCCAGACACAGATCGAACGCCGCGTGCAGGCGGGCCGCGTTTCTCCGGCCGCGCTTTCCCGTGCGCAGGTGGAAACAGCCAAAGCCCGCATCGCTCTGCAGCGCAGCAAAAAAACATTGACGACCGCTCGGCAGGAGTTAGCCGCCACCTGGGGCGCCACGCACCTTTCTTTTAAACAGGTCCGCGGAAATTTGGATCAGGTGGTTCCGTTGCCGCCGCTGGAACGGCTGAAATCCTTCCTACAGCAAAATCCCGACTTAGCGCGCTGGCAGACGGTTAAAGAGCAGCGCAAAGCCGCGAGAACCCTGGCCGAAGCACAGGCCGTACCCGACCCGCACATCCGCATTGGCTGGCGTCGGTTTAACGACAACGGCGACCAGGCCCTTGTGGCCGGGGTGAGCATTCCCCTGCCGTTGCTTAATCGTAACCAGGGCGCGGTGCAGGAAGCCGCCGTACGCATCCGGCAAGCAGAATGGCAGGAACGTTCCGCACGAATCGAACTGCAAACGCTGCTGAATCGTTATTACCAGACACTGGCCGCCACACAGCATGCATTGAAAGCCCTGAAAGATGAAATCATCCCACAAGCGCAACAAGCCTTTGACACCATTGACCGTGGTTACCGGGAGGGCAAGTTCGGCTTTTTGGATGTGCTAGACGCCCGGCGAACACTATTTTCCGCTCGCCAGCACTATGTGCAGCAATTGGCCGAGTACCAGCAAATCCGGGCGCAAATTGAACGATTGGTGGGACAATCTTTAAATACCATTGAATAAAACTTGGAACTCGGAATTGGGAACTTGGAACTGTACAAATTCCTAATACCCGCCGCAAGGCGATCCTTCTGGACAGTTCCTAATTCTCAATTCCAAAAAAATGAGGAAAATTCCATGAAGAAACATCTGACACTTATTCTTTTCGCCATCCTTTCCCTGGTTTTACTACAATGCCGTTCGGCAGAAAAACCGCAAACAGAACCGCACGCCGAAGCGGAGGAACATCACGATGACGAAGCGATCGTCAAACTTTCCGTACAGGAGATGAAAGAATTCGGCGTGGAAACGGCCGTGGCCGGCCCGGGAAAATTACAGGTGCACGTGAACCTGCCCGGCGAAGTGGTCATTCCGCCCGACAATCTGGCCCACATTCATCCCCGCTTTCCGGGCATCGTGAAAGAGGTGCGCAAAACCGTGGGTGACAAAGTAAAAAAGGGCGAAACCTTAGCCATCATCGAAAGCAACGAAAGCATGTCCGACTATGCCTTGAAATCGTTGATCGACGGCACGGTGATCGAAATGCACATGACCCGCGGCGAAATGATCGACGACAACGAGCACGGCTTTGTGGTGGCCGATTTAAGCAAAGTTTGGATTTACCTGCAAGTCTATCAAAAAGATTTACCCTACGTACGCACGGGGCAAACGGTCATCATCTCCGCCGGTAAAGGGCTACCCGAAGTACGGGGCACCATCAGCTACATTGCGCCCATTATTGACGAGATCACCCGCACAGCCGAAGCGCGCGTGGTACTGCGCAACCACAACGGGCTGTGGAAACCCGGGCTGTTCGTGACCGGACGCATCGTGACCGAAAACATTCAGGTGGATGTGGCTGTGCCTAAAACCGCGCTGGAAACGCTGGACGGCAAAACCGTCGTTTTTGTGCAGGAAGACGGGGGATTCCAACCGCAGCCGGTGCACACGGGTCGCGAAAATGACACCGTCGTAGAAATTGTACACGGCCTGAAACCCGGCCAGACTTACGTCAGCAAAAACGGTTTTGTTCTCAAAGCCGAGCTGATGAAAGGTGAATTTGAGGAGGGACATGGGCATTAGGGAAGAATTATGAATTTTGAATGATGAATGTTGAATGGGAAGAATGTTATCAGTTGTCAGTTATCAGTTTTCAGTTTGGGGTGTTTGATAATTGGAATTCGGAGCTTATTTGGGATTTGTGGTTTGGATTTTGGGGTTTCCTCCCATCCTCCTTCTCTCGGCCCTCGGCTCTTGGTCCTTTAATTTCTAATTCCTGGTTCCTAATTCCAAGTTCCAAAACAAAAACGGAGTAAACAATATATGAATAAAATCATCGAATTTTCTTTACGCAACCGGCTGTTGATGCTTTCGCTGGCTGTGCTGATCATGGCCGGCGGCTGGTTCAGTTACCGGCAATTGCCCATTGATGCCTTTCCGGATGTGTCGCCTTCGCTGGTGCAGGTGTTCACCGAAACCGAAGGCCTGGCTCCTGAAGAGATCGAAAAATACGTTACCTTTCCGGTGGAAGCGGCCATGAACGGCCTGCCTAATCTGGAAACCATCCGCTCGGTGTCCAATTTTGGCCTGTCTGTGGTCAACATCTATTTTAAAGACGGAACAGATATTTACTTTGCCCGGCAGGTGGTTAACGAACGCCTGCAGGAAGCCCGCGAGCAGATTCCCGAAGGGTTCGGCGATCCACAGATGGGACCCATTTCCACGGGTATGGGGCTGATTCTCTTCTACTACCTGGACGATACCACCGGGCAGTATTCCCTGACCGAACTGCGCACCATTCAGGACTGGCTAATCAAATACCAGTTGCAAACCGTGCCCGGTGTTACGGAAGTGCTGGGCATCGGCGGCTGGGAAAAGCAGTTTCAGGTTAGCGTGGACGCCAATGCCCTGTTGCGCTACAATGTGACCATTCAGGACATCATCGAAAAGGTGGAAGCCAACAATTTGAACGTGGGCGCGCAGTTCATCGAAAAGAACGCCGAAGAATTCATCGTGCGCTCGGTGGGGCTGGTGAAAAACATGGAAGACATCGAAAACATCGTCATCAAAACTAAAGACGGTACGCCGGTGTATTTAAAACAGGTGGCCGATGTGCAAATCGGCGGGGCTGTGCGGCGCGGCGTGCAAACCCGGGATGGCGTCACAGAAGTGGTAGCCGGCATGGTGGTCAAGCTATACGGCACCAACTCGTCAACTGTGATTGGGAAAGTGGAACAGAAGTTAGCCGAAATCAACAAAATGCTGCCGGAAGGTATCCGCATTGTGCCCTACTACCAGCAGAAATCACTGGTGGAAGCCGCGGTTAATACTGTAACCGACGCTCTGTTACAAGGCATTCTTTTGGTGGCGCTGGTGCTGATTATTTTCATGGGATCCATCCGCCCTAGCGTGGTGGTGGCTCTGTCCATTCCCTTTTCCATTCTGTTTGCCTTCATCGGCATGCGCTACCTGGGGCTTTCGGCCAATCTCATGTCCTTTGGTGGTCTGGCCATTGCCATCGGTATGATGGTGGACGGAACCATTGTCATGGTGGAAAATATAGACCGCATGCTGCGCCATGCCCGGCCGGACGAACCGCGCATCCATGTGGTGGCGCGCGCCGCACGGGAAGTGGCGCGGCCCATCCTTTTTGCCATTACCATTATCATCGTGGTCTTTCTGCCCCTGTTCACCCTGCAGGGCGTGGAAGGCAAAACCTTCAAACCACTGGCCTACACCGTTTCGCTGGCCATGTTCGGTTCGCTGATTTTTGCCATCGCTCTGGCGCCGCTGTTTTCGCATTTGCTGATGCGCCGCCCCCAAAAAACGCTTAAAGAATACGAAACGCCTAAAGACGTGGCCGTGGTGCGATTTTTACACCGACTGTATTTGCCGCTGATCCGGTTTTTTGTCAAACGGCGTGGCGTGGCCATCGGGCTGGCCACTTTGCTGTTGGTGGCCGGTGGATTGATTTACCCCAGGCTGGGGTCGGAATTCACTCCCACCCTGCAGGAAGGCACCATCATTCTGCGCCTGACCATGGCGCCGTCCATTTCCTTAAATGAAAGCACGCGCATTACGCAAATTGTAGAGCGCCGGATCATGAAGGTACCGGAAGTGCAACACGTGGTCACGCGCATCGGCCGCGGCGAAGTGGGTGCCCACACCGATCCCATCAACAGCGCGGAAATGTACATTCTGCTCAACCCTAAAAGCACCTGGCGTTCGGCCAAAACGCAGCAAGAGCTGGAAGAAGTCATCCGCCATGAAGTGGGCGAAATTCCCGGCGTGCTGTCCAATTTTACCCAGCCCATTCAGATGACCGTGGACGAACTGCTGGAAGGCGTCCGCGCCGAGCTGGCCATTAAATTGTTCGGCGACGATCTGGAGGTATTAAAAGAAAAAGCCGACGAAATCGCCCGCGTTATCCAACAGGTGCCCGGCGCGGCGGATGTACAGCCGGATCAGGTCAGCGGTACACCGCAGCTTTTAATCCAAATCAACCGGCAGGCCATCGCCCGCTACGGTATTAACGTAGAAGATGTGCAAAAAGTGATTCGCGCTGCGGTCGGCGGCGAAGTGGCCGGGCAGTTATTCGAAGGCGTGCGCCGTTTTGATATTCTGGTGCGCTTTGCGCCCGAATACCGCCAAACAGAGAGTGCCATTCGCCAAATTTTGATCGAAACACCTGAGGGAGCGCACATTCCGCTGGAGCAGTTGGCGGACATTCGCGAAATCGTGGGCCCGCGGCAGATTACCCGGCAAAACAGTCAGCGTTTCATCACCATTCAGTGCAACGTGACCGGCCGTGACATCGGGTCCTTTGTGGAAGAAGGGCAAAAAGCCATCGAAGCAAAGGTGGACTTGCCTCCCGGCTATCTGGTCACCTGGGGCGGTCAGTTCCGCCTGCAGCAAGAAGCCAACCGGCGGCTGGCCGTGGTCGTTCCGGTCACGCTGATCATCATCTTTATTCTGCTCTTTTCCAGTTTCGGTTCACTGAAAAATACCCTGCTCATTCTGCTGAATATTCCGCTGGCACTGGTGGGCGGCGTAACGGCCCTTTGGTTGACCGGGCAGAATCTTTCCGTACCGTCTTCTGTGGGCTTTATCGCTCTGTTCGGCATTGCGCTGGAAAACGGCATGGTGCTGGTTACCTATCTCAATCAATTGCTCAAAGACGGCGTGGACGTGGACGAAGCATCGGTCAAAGGCGCGTTGATGCGTTTGCGTCCCGTGCTGATGACCGCCGTAACCACGGCTCTGGGACTCATCCCCCTGCTGATCGCCACCGGCGTGGGCAGCGAGGTGCAGCGTCCCCTGGCCACTGTGGTGGTGGGCGGGCTGGTTACCTCCACCCTGCTCACCCTGCTGGTTCTGCCGGCCATTTACAAATGGTTCGCCATCGACACGGAAAGCGAAGTGCAGATGGATTAAAAATTAGGAACTGGCAATTGGGAACTTGGAATTATTTTAGTCTCAACCTGAAGGCACTCCTTTGGGACAATTCCCAATTCCCAGTTCCCAATAAAAAAAACAAAAAAAAGAAAAACTTAAGGATACTATTATGAAACACATCATTGCCTACATCAAACCGCACAAACTGGACGCGGTAACCCAGTCTTTACACCGCATCGATGCGTTAACCGGTATGACAGTATTAGAAGTCAAAGGATTCGGGCGCGGTCGGAAAAGAGACGCCACGCCGGAAGAGCAGCTCAGCGACTTTGTGCGGCATCTGAAAATCGAAATCTTTTGTACGAACAAGGCCATGCAAGAAATCGTAACCGCCATTGAACAAGCCGCGCACACCGGCCTGCGCGGCGACGGCAAAATTTATATTTGTGACGCCGAAGACGCCATACGCATCAGCAGCGGCGAACGCGGAGAGAATGCGGTGTAAATTATAGACAAGGTGCCGGGCATATTCAAAGAACTCGGCACCTTTTTTAATATTATATCTTCAGGAGGGTGTCCCATGGTAAAATCCAGAGCAATTTTTTTTATCGTGATTGCATTAATAGCTGCCTTTACAGGATATCTTTTCATCGATTCGCTGGAAGCACCTTCTCACATCCACTCCCGGGATGATATTCCCGCCGGTGGTCAGGTTCAAAATAAGGAATTGGCCGCAACCATCAAGAGTCTGGAAAGCCGGTTGAAAGGCGATCCGGATAATATTCAGATCATCATGCATTTGGGACATGCTTACCTGGATGCTCAGCAGTATGAAAAAGCGGTGGAGATTTTTACTCGAGCCATCAAAATAGATCCACAGAATGCGGAGGTTTATACGGATCTGAGCGTATCGCTGAGGGGAATGGGTCGATTGATGGAAGCCCTGCAACGGCTGGAAAAAGTCACCAAAGACTTCCCGGAATTTGGCGATGGTTATTTGCAATTAGGCGCGCTCTACCGTTTTGAATTATATGACAATCAAAAAGCGCTGAAATATTTTCGGAAATATTTGGAGCTTGAGCCCCAGAGCCAATTAGTTCCCAGAATTAAGATGGAGATTGAGCAGATTCAGAAGGAAATGAATTAGTGAACATTCAACAATTTTAATGAACAAATAATAGAATATCGCAAACGGACAGCATTAAAAAATACGGATTTTCACAGAAGAGAAATAGGTTAATTCTGAATATCTAAAATTGACAACTTAGAAAAGGAAATTGTGCTAATGCACCGAATCCGCTTCATCCGTGTAATCCGTATTCTGTTATTAAATTTTCAGGAGAACATCATGAGTAAAGAAAACGAACCTATCGGGTTCGAAGGCAAGTGGTACAGACATCCGCCCATGCGCAATGCTCTAATCGCCGGTGCGATAACCATGTTTGCATTCGTTCTTTCCCACAGCGGACTGCTGAGCTCTTCAATTGAGATTGCGCTGTATTGCGTTGCTATTATCATCGGCGGTTATCACTGGACCAAAGAAGGCATAGAAGCGCTGATCAAAGAAAAAGAAATCGGCATCGAAATGCTGATGATCTTTGCCACCATCGGATCGGCCATCCTGGGTATGTGGGACGAAGCGGCCTTTTTGGTTTTCCTTTATGGAGCTGCCGAAGGGCTGGAAGAATACACTTACGCAAAAACGCGGGCTTCCATCCGTAAGCTGTTGGATTTGGCGCCTAAAGAAGCGCGTGTGCTGCGCGACGGCAAAGGAATCTCCATTCCGGCGGAGGATCTAAAGGTTGGCGATGTGTTCATCGTGCGCCCGGGAGAATCCATTCCAACCGACGGTGTTATTCTTAAAGGCCGGTCCAGTATCAACGAAGCACCGGTCACCGGTGAATCTATTCCCGTACACAAAAAGGAAGGCATGCCGGTATTTGCCGCCACTATGAATCAGGATGGCGCGCTGGAAATCAGAACCACTGCTGCTTTTGAGAACAACACATTATCCAAAATGATCCATTTAGTAGAAGAAGCGCAGGAACAAAAAGGTAAGGCTCAAGCCTTTATCGAACGTTTTGGCCGTAAATATTCGCCGCTGGTATTGTTAAGCGCTGTTTTAATGATTGCGATTCCCCGGCTGACCGGTCTATCTGTGGAATTCTGGGCTGCCCGGGCCGTGGTCCTATTAGTGGCAGCAGCGCCATGCGCCCTGATTATGTCCATGCCGGTGGCCATGGCAGCCGGAATCGGCAAAGCCGGACGCAGCGGCGTTTTGATTAAAGGCGGCGCACATCTGGAAAACCTGGGTAAAATTAAAGCGGTGGCATTGGATAAAACCGGCACGCTGACCAAGGGCGAACCGGTGGTCACAGATATCCTAGCTATGGACGGCACGGAAACGGAAATCCTTCAAATTGCCTTTAGCATCGAAAAATTGTCCGAACATCCGCTGGCCCGGGCCATTGTGCAGAAGGCGGAGCAGTTAAAAATCAAAGCCAAAAGCGTTTCGGATTTCCGTTCGATTCCCGGTTACGGCGCTCAGGCGAAAATCGGCAACGAAATCTTTAAAGTTGGCCGGCAGGAGTTGGTCGCCGAAAATGACCTTCCGCAGACCGTTAAGTCACAATTAGAATTACTGCGTAGCGAGGGCAAAACGGTGATTATCATCGGCAATGAACAGGTTTTGAAAGGAATCATTGCGATCCGCGATGAAATTCGGCCCAACGCCAAGAACGTGATTGATCGCTTGCACAACATGGGTATTAAGGTGGCCATGCTCACCGGCGACAACGCCCGAACCGCTGAAGCTTTTGCCCGCGAATTAGGTATTGATGATGTGCGCGCAGGTTTAAAACCGGAAGAAAAAATCAATGCCATCATTGCACTTGAAAAAAAATACGGCCCGGCAATCATGATTGGCGACGGCATCAATGATGCCCCGGCCCTGGCCCGGGCCACGATTGGAATGGCGATGGGCGCGGCCGGCACCGACGCCGCTATTGAGGCGGCGGATATTGCCCTGATGGGCGACGATCTGAATAAGATTCCCTTTGCCTTAACATTGGGTAAAAAGGCGCGCAAAGTCAGTCTGCAAAATATTGTCTTTTCCCTGATTGTTTTATCTCTGCTGATTCCCTCTGCCGTATTAGGATTCCTGACGGTTGCGGCTGCCGTCTTTTTCCACGAAGCCTCGGAACTGTTAGCCGTGGCCAACGGTTTGCGGGCGGGGAAGGTACCATCAGCAGGAAGCGTGGTGTAAATGTTCTTAAAAATCTATTCTCTTTGAAGTTTTGCCCGGTCGCCGAATAAATGATCCTATTGCAGGCCTGATGGCAGCAACAGTCCTTTTGTCGATTATTGTTGGGTTTATGACTTATCTGAATTACAACAGAAATACATAACTACTATAGGATCATTTGAAGCGGCAGGACTTAACGTTTATTTATTCGCTGAAAGCCGGGGCGCGGACGGGAATGATAGAAACGAGTTAGGCGAAAATCAACGATAAACGTTTTTCAGAGAAACGGCCAGCAGAAAGTTTTCAGGTACAAAGCATAATTAATTTTTGGCAGAATATTTCTGTTCCTTTGAGCTAATTTCTAATCTGCGCTTGTAAATTAAGTTCAAAGAAGCAGGATATTTTCATTCAAATGGTCCGATTTTCACACAGGCGGGCGCTGCAACGGTCGGGACAGATGACAGCCGCTTTAACCGGCCGGTCGATGCATCTCTTCGGAATAAGACTAAATTCCTGCTCTTTTGATTGGCAACCAGCAGATATTTTCCTTCCGGAGTTATGACAAAGTTACGCGGCCAGGAACCGTTTACCGGTTCCGTGGTCAGCAGACTAAGTTCACCGTTTTGGCTGTTTACAGAAAAAATAGCGATACTCTCGTGCCCGCGGTTGGAAATATACAAAAATTTTCCATCCGGACTGATATGGATATCCGCCGGATAATTTGTACCCTTAAATTCCCCTGGCAGTGTGGAAACGGTTTGCAATCGTTTCAATTCTCCGGTCGCCGTGTTAAAGGAATACGCCTCTACAGTACTGTTTAGCTCGTTTGCCACGTACAGTCGTTTTCCGTCCGGCGAAAAGGTCAAATGGCGCGGCCCGGCGCCCGGCGCTGTCTGCACGGTTTTATCTTCCTGCGGCGTTAACTGGCCTGTCCGGGAGTTAAAGGCAAACACCGACAACTGATCGCTACCCAGGTCTGCGATAACGGCGAAATTATTTTGCGGGTCCAGATTAATGGAATGCACGTGAGAAGCGTCCTGGCGGCCTTTAACGGGTCCGGAACCCTTTTGTTTTATGATGGACACCGGCTGCCCCAGACCGCCGTTTTCCAAAACAGGCAGCGAAACCGCGGTGCCGTCCAAATAATTATTGGCCAAAACATATTTTCCATTGGCCGAAACCGTCATATAGCAAGGCGCCCGGCCGTGAGAACCCACCCGGTTAATTAACACAGGCGTACCGCCGTTTGACTCAAGGGCAAAGGCGGATATTCTCCCTGTGGGCCGGCCGTCGGATTCCAGCAATTCATTGGCTGCGTACAGGTACCTCTGATCCGGAGACAGGCAGAGATAAGAGGGGTTTTTTACTTTGGGAATCGTCCGTAAATAACGCAACGTCCCGAACTTTTGATCCAGGCGATAGAGCTCAATTCCCTGTGAATCCGCTTCAGTATAAGTGCCCACATAAACCAGCATAGCGTTTGCCTTTTCTTTTTCCTTTGTACATGAAAAGATAAGACTTCCCCAAGAAAATAGTAAAAGCGTCAGTCCAAATATTTTCATCATCTTTAGTTTTTCACCTAGATTTTGCGTTTCACTGTAAATCAAAAACCGACAGACCACTATTGGTTCAACAAGCGGATAATCAGCTTTGTAAGTTTCTCCGTCTGATCTGTTTTGAATATATGCTGGGCATGGGCGCTGCCGTTGATCCAGAAAATTTCCTTTGGCTGCGGCGCGGCTTCGAACTGTTTTTTGATGGAAAGGGCCATGCCTTCATTTTTACTGGCGATGTAAAAAATGCGGCCGGCGTTCATCTTTTCCGGAGCGCTTACAGCCACCGGCGAGAGGAGGATAAGTTTGTCAACAACCCCGGGCGTGGCGTGTATTGCCGCCCGGGCGCAGGCCCCTCCACCCATGGACGCGCCCAGTACCGAAACCGAAGCGTATCCCTTTTGATGCAGATAAGCAACCGCGGCAAGCACGTCTTCTTCCAACGCACCGGGCTTTGTTCCCGCTCTTGATTTTCCGTATCCGCGAAAATTGATCGCCAGAACCGCCAGGTCCTCTTGAGCCAATCGTTCGGCTAAAGGCGCCCAACTTTCTTTGTTGAAGATGGCGCCGTGAGCAAGTACCACCCCACGTTCTCCGCCGGTGTAGAAATCCGCTTCAATCCGACCGCTGTCCGCCGTGGCAAAAGTTACTCTTTCCGGCTGGTTCCCATAAAGAAAATGGAAAGTAAAGATAAGCATTAAAAACCAGGAAGTTCGCATCATTGATCCTTACGGTTCAATTGGATAGTGGGCATCTAAATAACACTTCCACTAATAAGATTTTTTTTCAAACACGGAATGAATCTTGCGAAGCCAGTTAGACCTCGCAAGATTTGATATGGATGTACTAATCAGTTTGATTTTTCGTCTTACAACTGCTTAATCCCAAAGGCAAATAAAGCGGACACCAGCCTATCGTGCCCGTTAACAGCGGAATAATTCCCACCGCCCCCCACCAGCTTTTATAGTAAAAACCCAGAGCAATGATCACGATGCCCAGAATAACCCGTATAACTTTGTCTGTAGTACCTACATTGTGCTTCATTTTACACTCCTTTCAATATATCTCTTTTGTAAATGCTAAACAATAATAGCGTTTCAAAAACCATAAGTATGTAACAATATCACCAATGACGACTTTTTTTAAGCCACTCTTTCATTTTATTTCGATTGGTGATGGTTAGAGTTCCCCGTGCCAGGGCAACCATCTGTTCCATTTCCAGGTCCTTTAAGATTCTGCTGATGACTTCACGGGCTGTTCCCAGTTCCGAAGCGATCTCCTGATGGGTCATCCGGATTTTATCAAGATCTTCCGCACTTCTGCTCAGCAAAAATTCTACCAGCCGGACGTCCATGCGCTTAAAGGCGATCTCTTCCACGGTGGCAATCACATCACTTAAACGTGCTGCCAGCATCCCACATACAAAATCCTGCCATTCCGGAAACTTTGCTACCCATTCGCGCAGGATTGGAGCAGGAATAATCAGGGCCTCTACCGCTGTTTCCGTACGGGCAATGGCAGGAAAAGTCGCCCGGCTCAAAATACACGATGCGGTCAATATACAACCTTCCCCCCGGCCAAAACGGTAAAGGGTAATCTCCCGTCCATTCTCCCCTACCTTAAAAACCCTTACCTGACCGGATATCACAATGGCCAAACTGGAACATGTATCCCCTTCCCAGAAAATCGTCTCTCCTGCATCAAGGTGAATTAACATGGCTTCATTTTTGAGACTTTTCACTGCCGCTGCTGATGCATTATTTAAAAAGGGCAAGACATCTAAAACCAGTTGATCAAATTCTTTTACCATCTTACTCCTACACTCTTCTTGAATGATTGAATCAGAATATTCAAAGAAATGTCTCTTCAATCATTTAAATTTCGGTTTGATTAAAACCAGCATTTCTATAATTCCTGATAGAAAGTTTAATCTTCATCTCTTTTAACTCAAGAGTGATTTTAATCATTCCCGGAATTTTTTTGGTAGCTAAATTGTTTTCCAAAATATCCGTTAGCAGAAACAAACAGGCTGGTTCCCGAGCATCGTTTTTGCTTTTCAAACATATACATCTATCATTTCGGAGATTTTATGATCAAGCGCCTATTTATTCGAGTTGTCATTCTTTCCCTTTTTGTTGCTGGGATGTATTTGATAATCAGACCGGCTCACAGCAAAAAGAAACCCCAATTTGACACCAGCACTTCTCAGGGATTAGAAGCCTATTTACTGGCACAGAAAAAAATAAAAAAAGCACGTCCGAAATTTGATAAACCGGACAAAGCCATGGAAGAAGAAATCGCCTTGCGTTCCGAAGTGGACAAACCAATGGCTTACCGCGGCAGCTGGCGTTTCCGGGCGTTTAATCAGGCCTTGCTGAATAAATCTTTTTCTTTGCGCAAAACTGCGGCTCTCAATTGGGTGGAGCGCGGTCCGGCCAATTTTGGCGGACGCACCCGGGCTATTGTTGTTCATCCGGATAATTCGGACATCTGGTGGGCCGGCGCGGTTGGCGGCGGCATCTGGAAAACGACCAACGCCGGCGCAAGCTGGACCTGCCAAACAGACAACATGCCCATCATTTCGGTGACCAGTTTGGCGATTTGCAAAAATCAGCCGGATATCCTTTACGCCGGCACGGGCGAAGGTTTTTACAACATCGATGCTATTATCGGTGACGGATTGTTTAAAACCAGCGACGGCGGCGCCACCTGGCAGCAGATCAGCAGTACCGTTTCCAATGCCAATTTCCGCTATGTAAACCGACTGGTGGTTGATCCGGACAATCCGAACCTGGTAGTTGTGGCAACTAATACAGGCGTCTACCGCACCACCGATGGCGGAGACACCTGGACGGAGACCTTTCACCTGGTGGCGAACGACCGCGTATTACGGGTTCAGCAGATTATCGCCAACCCGTTGAATTTCAACACCCAGTTTATTACCGTGGATGGCAGAGGCGATACCGGCACCTATCCGGGCGGTATTTTCAAATCCACCGATGGCGGCCAGACATGGACGCGGACGAGTGAAGAAATCGTCAATCACTATCGGATTGAAATGGCCATCTCAGAAACTGACACAAGTATTCTTTATGCATCACCGGTGGATGATTCCAGTGGCTTGCTGGGTTTCTTTCGTTCTTCAGACGCTGGCCACACCTGGACGGATTATGGCAATTCCACCAATTGGCTGGGCGGTCAGGGTTGGTACGACAATGCGCTGGTGGTCAGTCCTATTGATCCCGACATCATCATTGTTGGCGGAATTAATATTTTTCGGGTGCGCATCAACGGTTCTTCCATGGCGGTAGATCAGCTCACTAACTGGTACACCGGCACCGAATACCCTTACGTGCATGCCGATCAGCACGCGCTGGTTACCATCCAGACTTCGGTGGCTAATTTTTCTATTATCGCCGGAAATGATGGCGGCGTGCATTACTCCACCGATGCCGGTAGTTCCTGGTCCGAGAAAAACAACGGCTACAATGTGACGCAATATTACGATTCCGACCGTCATCCCACATCCAATGAATTCATCGGCGGCACCCAGGACAACGGCACCCACCGTTCTCCGATCGATCCGACTAATACCTCTTCCTGGGATCGTGTTATCGGCGGAGACGGATTCGACTGTGCCTGGAATAAGACCGATCCATCTGTAGTTTATGGCACGCTGTATTATACTAAAATCTACAAATCTACGGATGGCGGCTATAATTTCAGCTATGTAAATAACGGCATGCCGGAAAGCGATATTTTTCATACTCCGCTGGCCATGGACCCCAATAATTCCGACAAGTTGTTTACAGCAGGGAATAACAATACCATTTACTGGACAGATGACGCAGCCGCAAACTGGCATTCGGTTACCATTGCCAATAACGATTACACGCGCTATCGAATTGCCGTTTCCCTGAGCAATTCCAATATTGTTTGGGCAGGAGGAACGACGATTTACATTAACGTTTCCACGGACGGCGGACAGTCCTTTTCACAAGTAAATCAACCGGCAGGTAGTCCCCATGCCTGGCTGACCGGTATCAGTACACATCCCGGCAAGGACTCCACGGCATTTTTGACCATTGGCGCCTCCGGTTACGGTAAGATTTACCGCACGGACGACCTGGGTCAGACATGGACGGATATTACAAACAACCTGCCGGATGTGCCGGTTTACACCGTACTTGTAATGCCCTTTGACAGCACGGAAATCTGGATCGGCACCGATATTGGCCTGTTTATCTCTTACGATGAGGGACAAACATGGCAAATTAACAATGATATCCCGGCCGTTTCCATTCGCCGTTTAAAAATCATCGATCAGGAAATCGTGGCTACCACGCACGGGCGGGGCATCTGGAGCGTACATCGCGACGAGCTGGCCGGCAATCCGCTATTGGCACCCACTTTACAGGATTTAACCGTGCCGAACCCCAACACCCATGTGCTAAAAATCCGTTTTACCGCAAATGATGATTACGATTCCGTTCAGGTAATCGTCAACGGAAACGTGGTCGATCGGTTGCTGAATATTACGACCAGCGTCGATACCTTTGGTACTTACCTGACCACACCGCCAGAAGATGTCACTGCCCAGGTAGTCGGATATCAGGGCTCAAAGAATGCCCCCTCCGCGGAAAAATCGCGCCATATCTACGCCGCTCAGGATACGATTACCGAAGATTTTGACAATAACAGTACCACCTTTTTCGGTGACATGTACATTGACCAACCGGCTGGCTTTAATTCGCCGCTTTTGAATACAGATCATCCATACACAGACGGCATGACCTACATCGCATATCTGGGCACACCAATCACCGTAAAAACCGGGGCTTTACTTAATTACAACGATGTGGCGATTGTTGAACCCGGAGAAGCCGGAAGCGTTTATCCGGATGATAATTTCTGGGATTACGTTACTGTGGAAGGTTCAGACGACGGAGACAACTGGACGATTTTAATCGAACCCTATGACTGCCGTTACGACGCCGACTGGCAAAATGCCTATGATAATGGTCAGGATGGCGATGCTTCCATGCTGCGTACACACCAGGTCGATCTGACGACTTATTACGCGCTTGAAGATAATATTTATCTACGCTTTCGATTATATGCGGACGCCAACACCAACGGCTGGGGCTGGGCGTTTGATGATGTGACGGTGACTAATACGATCTCTTCTATCGACCGCGACTTCCTGCATGTAAAAAAATTCGAACTGGTTGGCAATTATCCCAATCCTTTTAATCCTGTGACTACGATTCTTTTCACATTAGAGAAAACCGGACCGGCCACTTTAAACATATACAATGCGTTGGGACAAAAAGTGCGCACTTTGCTGAATAATCAATTATTAAGCGCCGATAAAGTCCATCAAATCGTATGGAACGGCCGAAATGACCATGGGAACCAGCTACCTTCCGGAACCTATTACTATCGGCTGGTTGCGGGAAAGCATAGTCAGATTAAAAAAATGGTTCTGTTAAAGTAAATCATTTTCTGAGTCAAGTACTTCTGGGGAATCATTGCGGTTCCCCTTTTTTTATTCCACCAATACCGACCACACATCCCGTCGACGGTTGTAGCGCAACAAGAAGATTTCGTCATTTTCATCAATAATCTTATAGTAATCATATTGCGGCTGCCAGGGGTGCATTCCGGCCGCGTACCAGCAATCTATGATTTCCTTGACGTGGAATGTTTCTCCGTGCAACTCAAAGGAACGCGGTTCTTCGTTTAATTTATAACCGCAATAGGTTTTTACTGTTACGATTTCAAAAATCATGGATTCTTTCTGCGTAAAACACATTGTCTTCATTTTTATATTAAGATATCT
>CAZJNP010000001.1:0-34353 GCA_964547355.1 uncultured Calditrichaceae bacterium | reverse complement strand
TACTGACAATGACCAATATCTGGAAAAAAAGTTTCTGGATTACTATTTTGAAAATTCATTAGTGCTGATTCGCATCTCTTTTGTTTTTGGGATTATTTTATATGCGGCATTTGGGATCCTTGATGCCGTTTTGATGCCAGAAAAGAAATATGCCCTATGGTTTATTCGTTATGCCATTGTTTGCCCGGTTATTACTTTGTTCATTTTGCTTTCTTTTTCTAGATGGTTCAAAAAATTCTGGCAGGCTTCCATAGCTTTCCTGGTAATCCTTGGCGGATCAGGAATCATCGCCATGATTGCCATCGCGCCTTATCCGGTGAATTATTCTTATTATGCCGGGTTGATTTTAATTTTGATTTTTGGCTATACCTTTGTACGCGCTCGTTTTATTTGGGCTATAGCCGCCTGCGGAATGGTTATTTTACTATATGAATTGGTCGCTATTTTTATCTCCCATACACCGGCCCCGATATTAATCAGTAATAATTTTTTCTTTCTTAGCGCAAACTTTATGGGCATGTTTGCCTGTTATTTTATGGAATACTATTCACGGCGCAATTTTTATCTGGTTAATCAGGTGGAAAATGAAAAGAACAAGGTGTCGGAAATGAACGAAGCGCTGGAAAATAAGGTGCAAGAACTGGGCGAAGCGCTAGAAAAAATAAATACCCTGAGCG
Source organism: uncultured Calditrichaceae bacterium (assembly GCA_964547355.1). Classification (GTDB taxonomy): domain Bacteria; phylum Calditrichota; class Calditrichia; order Calditrichales; family Calditrichaceae; genus CAZJNP01. Next base: position 33,676 of record CAZJNP010000001.1, on the reverse strand, counting down.
GACTGATTCCCATCTGCTCCCATTGCAAGAAAATCCGGGACGATAAAGGATACTGGAAGCAATTGGAGTCTTACATCAGCGAGCATTCCAGCGCCATCTTCAGTCATTCCATTTGCCCGGAATGCGCCGTTAAGCTTTACGGGAAGGAAAAAAATTCTGATAAGGAAAAGAAATAAACAGCCCTCCTGCATTTTGGCCTGCCTACCTACCATAGATTCCTTTTGAATTTCCGGTTGATTATAACGATTAAATTTCTAAATTATTTTCCAAACGCGTTTAATGAAAAGGAGAAACCATGCACAAGTTTTTCTTGGTCGTATTATTTACCTTCGCAACACTTTTTGCAACGGACAAACATCCGATCACTTTTGAGGACTTTTTCGGAATGCACCGGCTGGGGACGGTTGCTGTTTCTCCGGACGGGGAAAGGGTGGCTTTCGATGTAACGGTCCCCAATATCGAACAGAATAATTTTAAAACAGACCTCTGGCTGCTTGATATAAAGACGGGAAAATCGAGACAGCTTACCGATGCTGAAACTTCCAGCAGTGGACCGGTTTGGGCGCCGAACGGCAAGGTTATCTATTTCAACCGCAAAGGCCAAATTTGGAAGTTAAATCCAGGCGGAGGAGAGGCGGTACAGGTGACCGATTTTGCGCCTGGAGCAGGCGGTGTGGTAATCAATAAACAAGGCACGAAAATGCTGTTTGTATCTGAAGTCTATCCCAATTGCAAAACTGAAGAGTGCAATAAACAGCGTATGGAAGAAAAGAAAAACAGCAAAGTGAAAGCCCGAGTTATTGACCATCTATTTTACCGCCACTGGAACCGCTGGCTGGAAGGCAAGCGCAGCCATGTTTTTTTAACGGATGTAAACGGTGACAACATCAGGGACGTCACGCCGGGTGATTATGACACACCGCCGCTGGATTTGGGCAGCGGTCATGATTACACCTTCTCTCCGGATGGTAAAGAAATTTGTTTCGTGCGTAATACCGATCCGATGGTAGCGGCCAGTACCAACAATGATCTGTTCATTGAAAATCTTGATACCGGAGAAATTACACAGCTGACGACCAACGAAGGAAATGACAACAATCCCAATTATTCCCCGGACGGACGCTACATTGCTTATGCCTCGATGGAGCGGCCGGGTTTTGAAGCTGACCGCCAGCGCCTGATGCTTTACGACCGCAAAAAGAAAACGACCCGAGAACTCACGAAAGGCTTTGACCTGTCAGTTTCGTCCATGGTCTGGAGCCCTTCAGGCAAGGAGATTTTCTTTACGGTTGCGGAGAACGGTTCGATGAGCCTCTACCGGGTTACCATTTCCGACGGGAAAATTAAGCCGGTGCTTAAAGGACACTATATTTCCGCGGTACAGTTTGCCGGGGAGAATACGCTCATCTTCAAAGAACAGTCCGAAGCCATGCCGTATGAAATATTTTCATTGGATTTGAAAACCGGTCAGCGGTCTCAGTTAACTCAAATTAACACGGAGCGCTTAAATCGATTAGAGCTTTCCCGGCTGGAACCGTTTTCTTTTACCGGCGCCAAAGGCGATGTGGTTCATGGCTTTATCATGAAACCTCCGTTCTTTGATCCGAATAAAAAATATCCTGCCATTGAGCTCATTCATGGCGGTCCGCAGGGCGCCTGGGGCAATGATTTTCATTACCGCTGGAATTACCAGATGTTTGCCGCTCCCGGCTATGTGATTTTCATGATTAATTTCCACGGCAGCCGGGGTTACGGACAAGAGTTTACCGACGCGGTGTCCAAAGACTGGGGCGGCGCACCTTATGAGGATATCTTAAAGGGTACCGAATATGTCCTTTCGCACTATCCGTTCATCGACCGTAACCGGGTCGGAGCGGCCGGCGCTTCTTACGGCGGATTCATGGTTAACTGGATTGCCGGTGCGGAAAATCCCTTCCGCTGCCTGGTTTCGCACGACGGCGTCTATGAACAGGTTAGCATGTACGGAGCGACAGAGGAACTCTGGTTCCCGGAATGGGAATTTAACGGGACGCCATGGCAAAAAGGTTCGCTTTACCAGAAGTGGAATCCCGCCAACCGGGCAGCAAATTTCAAAACGCCCACTTTGGTGGTTCACGGAGAACATGATTACCGTGTACCGTACACCCAGGGTTTGCAGATGTTCACGGCTCTGCAAAGGCAGGGGGTAAAGTCGAAACTGCTTTTCTTCCCGGACGAGGATCATTTTGTGCGCAAACCGCAGAATGCCCGTTTGTGGTGGAAAACGGTTCATGAGTGGTTCGCCGAGTTTTTGAAGTAGCCGACGTCTGGTTTGTGTTAAGAGCAGGAGCAAGAGAAGGAGCACGAGCAAGAGTAGGATTTCTTTTCTTTCTCTTTCTCCTGCTCGTACTTTTACGCTTTATTTATTTCATACGCAGGCAGGAAACTTGCGGTTGGTGAATAAATGTTAACAAAGGTGATTTAAAATCAACGGAATATCATCACATCAAATAAAACCAGCACCGATTACCGGGATGCGCTTTTTTGTCGCTTTTGCTTTATTAATCCTTGCACTGTCCTGCAATCGGCATTCAAACTTAACGCCAACAGAAAACACAACCTTTCCTAAAATAGTGCGGACCGATTCGGTAAATCATCGTTTTGTATACACCAATAAAACGGCCGGATTCTTTTTGGGAAACAGCCACTCGCAAAACAGCAGCGGATTCGAAGGCTGGACGGTAAACGAACATCATGTGCTCAGGGACTACCTTTTACTGCTGAACGGCAAACCGCTGAAGCGCAGTAAGATCAGGAAATTTATCTACGATCCGGTTTCATTCACCCGTGTTTATGAAAACGGCCTGACGGAAACTTTTACACTGCTGGATTCCCTGGATTTTCTTCTACTGGAAATTCAACTTCCCGGAGCGACCGACACAATCGGCCTGATTCCTGTCTTTCATCAGCCGCAGGCCACACCGCCGGATACGGTCGGCAAACGGCGCTGTGAAGTCACGCTTCCGGTCGATCGCTTTGCGGGATTTTCCGATACGCTACGCATTCGTTACTGGCCGGGGAAAAAGAGGTCGGCTTATTTTTCGTTTTCGCTTGAACGCAAGGGGCCTGATTCGTTGGAGGAATTGCTCCGGCTGCGCAACGCGCGCAGGGCGCGGATCGGCCGATTCCTTGGCCGGCAATCCTTGCGCGTGGATCAGGAAGAAATAAACCAGGCGCTCCAATGGTCGTTGCTGGCCGCGGACGCGCTGGTGTCCCGGCAGCGCGGAACAGGCATCTGGGCCGGGTTGCCCTGGTTCAATAATTACTGGGGCCGGGATACGTTTATCAGTTTTGGCGGTACGTTACTGGTCACCGGAAATTTTTCGGCCGCTCGGGAAATTTTAAAAAATTTTGCCAGCTTTCAGTTTACCGATCCAAACAAACGGGAATATGGACGCATTCCAAACCGTGTCACCAACAGGGAAGTCATCTACAACACGACTGACGGCACCTGGTGGTTTCTACGGGCGCTGTATGAGTACTATCTGTACAGCGGAGATGAGTCGCTTGTAAAAGAATTATTTCCGGTGGTTAAAAGAGCCGTACGCGGCGCTATGGCAAAACGTACCGATTCTTTTGGCTTCCTGACCCATGAAGATGCAGAAACCTGGATGGACGCCAAAGGCGCACAGGGTGCCTGGTCGCCGCGCGGCAATCGGGCGGTGGAAATTCAGGCGCTGTGGTACACTGCTCTGCGAATCGCCGGTAAAATGGCGCGCCTGCACGGAAAGCAAGAACACCGTTTCGCCGCCGACTGTGATTCTGCGGCTTCACATGTGAAAGAGCAATTCAACCACTATTTCTGGAATGAACGGCGGCAGTGTTTGTACGACCACCTGAACGCCGACGGCAGCCCGGATACCAGCCTGCGTCCCAATCAGATATTTGCCGTCACCGTCCCCGCTCTGCCGGGGATCGAACCGCTTCTGTCAGAGGGAAGGCAGCGCAAAGTGGCCCGTTACGTAACGGAGCAATTGACAACAGAATGGGGCGTGCTCTCCCTGTGGTACAAGGATCGCTATTTTCATCCCTTCCACCATTATCAGCCGTATTATGTGCCGGATGAAGCCTACCACAACGGCCTGATCTGGACATGGCTGGCCGGGCCGGTCATCGAGGCACTACTGAAATTTGACCAGTTTAAACCGGCGGCGGCCCTTTACCAAAAAGAGGCCTGGCAGATTCTGCATCTGGACGCGCTGGGAAATTATTCCGAATTGCTGGAGCCTGTGCCAAGAAAAGGGGCCGAAAGACCTCAAATTTCAGGCACCGTGTCCCAGGCCTGGAGTGTGGCGGAATTCAACCGAAATTTTTACCAACATATTGTCGGGTATCGGCCCAACGTTCCCGAACGTCGGTTCGTTCTTTCCCCGAAATTGCTGCCCGGTTTGGGAAGCGTGGAGATCGCGCTGCCGTTTGGCTCGGCTCTTTTGCGCGTCGGGATGAAACAAGAAGAGGACACGTTTCAGGTGAATCTCAGGCTGGAAGGGGAGAGTGAGCCGGTAGCCGGTGAAATTATCCTGCCGGGGCAGGAGGCACCGGTGCTTTACCGGTTAAAAGCCGGGGAAAAAAGCTGGTCATACAGTACTCGCCGATCAGACGTTAAGCAAAAATTAAAGAGCGAATCCTGGTCCCTGGCCAGGATTCCTCAGGACCAAACGTTCCCTGTACTAAAGAAGCCGCCATACGATTTAGCTTCGGCGCAGGAGATTTATTTCCCTGAAGAAGAATCCGGGCGGATTGTTTTGAAGCAGAACGACCCTCCGGAAGACGACAGAGGTCCCAACGGCCGTTATGTTTACCCCCAGAATCCGGCGTTTAAACCGGGGATTCTGGACCTGAGTTCGCTTACCGTTTATGATTTAAACGATTGTTGGGGATTTCAGATTGAACTGCGCAACCTGACCGATCCGGGCTGGCATCCGGAGTATGGCTTTCAGCTTACCTTTCTGGCGCTGGCCATTCGGGACGTCTCTCTGAAAGAACCGCTTGGCCGGGAGATCGGTCACGGCGCCGGGGTAGCGCTTTCTGCCGGACGGGCGTTCAACCAGGTGATTTACGTAGGCGGCGGCATAGAGCTCAGCGACGGTACTGGAAAGAAACGCATGGCTTACATTCCGTTGCGACCGGGTTATCCTTTGGGCAATGCGGTAAAAAGGCACATTCGCTTTAAGATTAAAAAGTCGTATCTGCCGGGTTTAGATGCCCGTACCCGGATCACAGTTTTGTGTGGTGCTCAGGACGATCATGGCGGCGCAGGAATCGGGGATTTCCGGGAAGTGAAGCGCGAGGCCGGTGAATGGCACGGAGGGGGCGCTCCTGAGGGAAAAACACCTTGCCGCGTGTACGACCGGATGAAAATAAATTAGCGCCCATGACATAGTCATCAAGGGCGCTGATTTAAAAGGGTGTATTTTTTCTTACCAGGTTAATCCAACCATCTAATTAATCGCGTTTCGTGGGGATGGAAAAGGTCGGGGTGTGTGGGCAGTACGCGGCAGTTAAAGCGGTACGACCCGTTGCTCTGGGCTTTTACCAGCGCACGATATTCGTACACGTTATCTTCCAGTTTGCCGATCAGCCCCATGGGAAAGATTTCCATTTGTTGGTGGCCGCGAATGGCGTCCTGCCGCTCCAGAATCAATTCCACCCGTACCTGTTCGGGTTTTAGACCGTCGATATTCAGTTTAACGCTGATTTCTCTGGTTTCACCGGCGCTGAAGATACGGGTATCCTCAGAAAGGCTGTTTAAATTCACGTGTTCCAGTTTAATTTTTTTCCAGTGCCTATGCATACGGTTCAGCCAACGCGTAAAACGGAACAATTCGATGTTTTCATTCTCAGTGTATTTTATATGGCGTTTCATGCAGGGCACATAATATTTTTGTGTGTACTCCCACACCATACGATGCGTGGAGAAGCGCGGTAATATGGAACGCAGCGACTCTTTGGCCTTCTTAACCCATTGGTGTGGCACATCTCCGCCATCCCGATCGTAAAATAGAGGAATGATCTCGTTCTCAAGGGTCTGGTAAAGCGATTCTGCGTCGATGTGGTCCTGCTCATTATGGTCGGGATGTTCGATTTCTTCGCCGATCACCCAGCCGTTCCGGCCGTTGAAACCTTCTGGCCACCAGCCATCCAAAACGGAAAAATTAATGCCACCGTTAATAGGTACTTTCTGCCCGGAAGTCCCGCTGGCTTCCAGCGGACGGCGGGGATTGTTCAGCCATACATCCACGCCGGATACAAGCGAGCGTGAAGTATTAATCGTGTAACCTTCGATGAAAACGATTTTACCTCTGAAACCGTCTTCCCGGCTGTACTGATTGATTCTGCGGATCAGTTCCTTGCCGGCGTCGTTGTGCGGGTGCGCTTTGCCGGCAAACAGAATCTGCACCGGACGGTCGGGATCATTGAGGATCCTTTTTAATCGTTCCGGATCGTGGAAGATAAGCGTGGCACGTTTGTAAGGCGCGAAACGTCTGGCAAAGCCGATGGTCAGAATGTTTTCGTGTAACACTTCATCTGGTTGGGGATAGCCGGGATTAGCGTCTCCGTAACGCTTCAGGCGGTCTTCGTAGCGTCGCCGCAGATGCTCGGTCATATTGGATTTCATTTTAAGCATGGCTTTCCAGAAGACTTCGTTGGGAATTTTGACCACCTGATCCCAAAAGTGCTCGTCGTTGATATGATCGCGCCAGTCGCTGTCCAGATATTCATCAAACATTTTGATCATTTCCCGGTGCAGCCAGCTTTCCGTATGCACGCCGTTGGTAATGTGTCCGATGGGGATTTCGTCCACGGGAATGCCGGGAAAAACCCGGCGCCACATGTCCCGGGAAACCGCGCCGTGTAATGCACTGACGCCGTTGGCCATGTAAGAAAGATTCAGCGCTAGAACCGTAAGCGAAAAATTTTCGTGCTGGTGTTCGTTTACATTGCGGCCAAGATTGAAAAATTCGGTTTTGGTTAATCCCAGGCGCGGCCAGTAATCGCCCAGATAACGTTCCATCATTTCAAATTCGAACGCTTCGTTTCCGGCCGGGATAGGTGTATGGGTGGTGAACAGAGTACTGCTGCGCACCAGCTCCAGGGCCTGCTGATACGAGAGTCCGTCATTGATGTAATCGGCAATTCGTTCCAATCCGGAAAAAGCCGAATGTCCTTCGTTCATATGGAATACGGTCGGTTGTAAGCCCATGGCTTTTAACGCCCGAACGCCGCCGATGCCCAGCACAATTTCCTGTTTAATGCGTGTATCGCGCGTTCCGCCGTAAAGGGAATGGATAATGGCCCGGTCTTCTTCGTTGTTTTGTTCCACGTTAGTGTCCAATAAGTACAGAGAAATACGTCCGATCGGTACGCGCCAGATTTGCACGTACACCTCATGCCCCAGGATGGGCACACACACCAGCAGCGGCGCACCGTCTTTGTTACGTACCAGAGACATGGGCAGCAAATCAGGATCAAGTTCCTCGTAAATTTCCTGCTGATTGCCTTCCGCATCAATGATTTGTGAAAAATAGGCCGCTTTGTACATTAAGCCCACAGCCACAAAGGGCAGCCCCAGATCGCTTGCGGTTTTACAGTGATCGCCAGCCAGTACGCCCAGTCCGCCGGCGTAGTTGGGAAGGGATTCGTGCAGGCCATATTCGGCAGAGAAATAAGCAACGAGCTGATTATTCAGTGTAGGATAATATTCATTAAAGGGCGTGTCCGTCCGGTTCATGTAGGTCTGAAAGCGTTGGTAGGCGCGGTTTACGTTTGCGACGAAATCGGCATCCGCGGCAAAGTTTTCCAGCCGGGCAGGGTCTATCTTCTTTAGAAATGCGAGCGGATTTCTGCCTATCTTTCGCCAGAGTTCCAGATCGATGCTGCGGAAAAGATCGCGCACGTCCGGGTTCCAGCTAAACCAGAGATTGTTTGCCAGCTCTTCCAGAGGTTTGAGTTGTTCAGGTATATGTATCTGTTGTGACATATTTCCTCTTCCTTGTGTCCTTGTTCACTCTGTTTATAGTTACGAATGCAAAAGGGCAAAATAGTAAATGATTTTAGAATCTGCAATACCTATTTTTTATTTCGCCGCTTTTGTTTTGTTCTTTAAAAAATACGACCTGTTCGGATAGGAACCGCACTTTTTTTTAAATAGATTGTACTTGCAACGACGATAGCGGTAAGTTTTAGCTAACGGGTAGGGAATTGATAGTCATAGGTTGATTCCGCTTACATCAACGTCCCCCGCATGCCCTCTGGGCTTGCTAATGGATTGTTTGTTGTCCCGGGGCGGCTCGCAACAGCCTGCGCGCGACTAAATAGATCCTCCTTCGCAAAAACGTGCATCACCTTACGCAAATCCCTATGCAGACTTAAAGTCTGCGCCTACCGCTATTTGGAACAATCGTGACCAGCCGGAAATGAAACAAACTACGCGGCAGGACATCCTGTCATATAAACATAGAATTGTGCCAGTATTGACAGACTGGTAAAAATAAAACACCAGGAACTATTTACGGTGTTGTTGTTTTTATTGTAATAAACGGCAATTATTCTATTTGGTACGCCGTTTGCAGCTATTTGTTTGCCATAAACTAAAAAGGAGAAAAATGTGAGCGGAGAAATAAAAGTAGTTTCGGAAACACAGGAAAAACTGGCCATCATGCCACTGCGCAATACGGTTATTTTTCCGCATCAGGTGGTGCCGTTGGCGGTGGGAAGGGAGAAGTCGCTAAAACTGCTGGAACATATCGGAGAAGAGACCAAGGTCATCGGGCTGATTACCCAGCGCGACGGACGGGTGGAGGATCCGGTAGTGGATGATCTGTTCGACTGGGGCACAGCCGCCATGATACTGAAGAAATTCAAGATGCCGGATGGCAGCGAACAGGTGATCGTGCAAGGGCTGTACCGTTTCCGGCTGGTGCATATGGAGCAAACCGAGCCTTTTTTTGAAGGTTTGATCGAACAGATGCCGGATGAGTTTGAAGAAGATATGGAAGTGGAAGCCTTGGTCAGTAATATTAAAAACGTGTTTCAGAAAGTGGCGGATTACGCCCCTTATCTGACTAACGAGCACCGGGTGATGATTCTGAACACGGAAGAACCCGACCGTCTGGCGGATATGGTAGCCGCGCAGGTAAATTTCAGTGTGGAAGAAAAGCAACAGATTCTGGAAATCACCAGCGTTAAGGAACGTCTGCGCAAGATCAATTATCTGCTGAATAAGGAATTACAAATTTTGGAACTGGGCTCTAAGATTCAGAGCGAAGTTCAGGGCGAATTGAGCAAATCGCAGCGCCAGTACTATTTACGCGAACAGTTGAAGGCGATCAAAAAGGAACTGGGCGAATACGAAGATGAAGGCACAGAAATAGAAGAGCTGCGTGAAAAGCTGGCCAAGGCCAAAATGCCCAAGGAGGTACGGGAGGTAGCGGAAAAGGAATTGAACCGTCTGGCCAAGATGTCACCCATGGCCAGCGAATACACTGTGGCCCGCACCTATTTGGACTGGTTGCTGGAAATGCCGTGGCTTAAAAGCACCCGCGACCGGCTGGATGTGAAGCGCGCGGAAGAAATCCTAAATACCGACCATTACGGATTGGAAAAAGTAAAAAAACGTATTCTGGAATATCTGGCTGTACGGCAGCTAAAATCGAATATGAAAGGCCCCATTTTGTGCTTCGTCGGCCCTCCGGGTGTGGGGAAAACCAGTCTGGGCAGATCGATCGCCAGGGCGCTGAACCGGAAGTTCTCGCGAATGTCTCTGGGCGGAGTCCGGGACGAAGCGGAAATCCGCGGACACCGCCGCACTTATGTGGGTGCGCTACCAGGCCGCATTATTCAGGAGATCAAAAAGGTCGGCTCGAATAATCCCCTGATCATGCTGGATGAAATCGATAAACTGGGCATGGACTTTCGCGGAGATCCTTCATCGGCGTTGTTAGAGGTGCTGGACCCGGAACAGAATTTCAGTTTTACCGATCACTATCTGGAGGTGCCGTTTGATCTGTCCAGGGTGATGTTCATCGCCACGGCTAATGTAATCGACACCATTCCTCCGGCCTTGCGCGATCGCATGGAGATTATCGAAATAAATGGTTACACGGAAGAAGAAAAAATTCAGATCGCCGAGCGTTATCTGATTCCCAAGCAATTGGAAAATCACGGCCTAAAGCCGGAACAGCTAAGCTTTACCCGTAAAGCGGTTCAGACGATTGTAAACAAATACACCCGTGAAGCCGGCGTGCGTAATCTGGAACGCGAGATCGCATCCATTGTCCGCGGCGTGGCCAAGGAAATCGTGGAAAAGAAGATCACCAAACGCAGAATTACCTCCAGACTGGTCGAAAAATATCTGGGACCTGAGCGCTTTTATTCCGAGGTGGCCGAACGCGTCTCCAAGCCCGGCGTGGCTACCGGTTTAGCCTGGACACCCGTGGGCGGCGACATTCTTTTTATCGAAGCGACGCGCATGAAAGGCAAGGGTAATCTTATTCTTACCGGTAAATTAGGCGAGGTTATGAAAGAATCGGCATCAGCCGCACTCAGCTATTTACGTGCCAATGCCAACCGCTTCGGTATCGATGAAGATTTTCATGAAAAATACGACACGCACGTGCATGTGCCGGCCGGAGCCATCCCAAAAGACGGCCCCAGCGCTGGTATTACTATCTTTGCGGCACTGTTTTCTCTGTACACCGGACGTTGTCTTAAAGACAATCTGGCTATGACCGGTGAGATCACTCTACGAGGTATGGTGCTTCCGGTCGGGGGCATCAAGGAAAAGGTACTAGCCGCCAAACGGGCAGGAATTAATATGGTGGTTCTGCCGGAGAAAAACCGCAAAGACCTGGCAGAGATTCCTAAAAAGAACATCGAAGGCATGCGCTTTTACTACATTAAGGAAGTAGATGAACTGATTGATCTGGTGTTTAAAGAAGAGGATGAAGATCCTGAGAAGTGTAAAAAAATAGAGTAAAAGGACAACGTTCAAGGGAAGAGGATCAGATTGCCGCTGTCAGGTTGCGAGGAATCCGGGATGGAATGATCTTTTAATAAATCTGAGCCGAATATTTTTTTGATTTGTTAGGGGCCGGGCTGGGATTAGTGAAAGGCGTTTAGTTGATTTTTTATAAATCAGGAATATTTCAAATAAAAAATAGTTTTTAATTAACGTAACCTTTTTTGAATTAAAACATCAAAATTAACAATTATTAAACGAAACAAAGAATAAAATCAACCATTGGAGGTTTTTTAAGTGACGACGCATTTAACCAAAGAAGATTTTCTGAAAAAGGTTTTTAACTACGAACAAAATCAGGAATGGAAATACGAAGGCGATAAACCTTGCATCATCGATTTTTACGCCGACTGGTGCCAGCCCTGTAAAATGGTGGCTCCTATTTTGGAAGAACTGTCTGAAGAATACGCCGACCAGCTTTATGTCTATAAAGTGGATACGGAAGTGGAACAGGAATTGGCCGCCATTTTTGGCATCCGTAGTATTCCTTCCATGCTGTTCGTACCGATGAACGATCGGCCGCAAATGGCTGTTGGCGCTCTGCCTAAAAACACCATCGAGCAGGCCATGAAGGAAGTTTTAGGTATCGAACTAAAAGCCGCTTAAAAGTAAATCTGCTCTTAATATTCCTAAGCCCGCTGGTCACGTGACTGCGGGCTTTTTTAGTTTGTTACCCGCCTACAGTCCCAACCGCGGATCGATTTTGACTTTAGTTATGGATAGAATTTCCGCAGTTGAGACCCGTTCCAGTTTAAGAAATATTTCGTATTGGTTGTCTTTGAAAAACAGATTACCAATAATCAACATATCCGCGCCCAGGAATGCACCCACTTTAGCGGCCTGATCCGGATCCACAAATCCTCCCAGTTCCAGTCCCAGCTCTCGGGCAATGTATTGCATGTCCTTGCGCTCCACCAGTTTAAAAGTGGCGTCCTTGCTGGCGGCAAAAATTAAATGTTCGGTAAAATATTCGCTGTTATTAGCCAGGCTTTTTGTTTTGACGGCAATCGGCATCACGCTTAAAAGCGTGCCTTTGGGAATGGCCAGGGAGGAATAATCTTTCAACTCGCCGAGTGCATCCGCAAATAACTTGCGTAACGTTTCTTCTTTCTTTTCCCGGTCGATTTTTACCGCCTGGAAATAGGATTCACCTTCTTCCAGCGGCGTATCGCTCTGGTAGGAGAGTTCCTGCTTGGCAAATCGGATGATAATGGATTCCAGTTTATCCGTTTGAAAGTTGGAACCGGTGTGATGGCTGACGCTGCCCGGATGACCACCATGGCTTTCGCCGCGTTCCCCGTAGGTCAGGAAAATATATTTGCCGTAGGTAAACTGGGCGATTTGCCGCAACACATATTCCCCGGCGATGTCCAAACCGCCCGTTCCGACCGTAAAAAATTTAATGGCCTTTTGTTTGGCGTCTTTGACGGCATTAATATAGGTGTAGGATTGACCGTAATCCAGATGTGGCGCGGCGTCTGTAATGATGAAGCCCAGCCGAATGCCGTCCGGGTTCCAATCCATTGTTTTAACGGCCGTTTCCAGGGCGGCCTGCAAATCTTCCGGCGTGTCGCCGCCTCCCTGCGCTTCCACCGGCTGCAAGGCTTGGCGAAATTGCTCCAGATCTGAAGTAAACGGAATGGTTCTGGTGCGGTAATCGTCGTCCTTATCACGGTAAAGCACCATGCCGTATCGGATATCTGGTTTGGGTGTTAGAACAGCTAAATTGGCGTTAATAATCTCAATGGTGTTTTTTAACCGCGCGATCTCTTCGCCCATGCTGCCGGTGGTGTCTAGTATGAAGAGCAAGTCTAGTGGTATCTGCTGGAAGGTTTTGCGGGAACGGTCCAGTCGCAATACAATGTGCCGTTTCCCGTGGCGTTCCAGATCAAGTACTTTTTCCACACCATCGTAAGTAAGTTGCACGCGAATTTTTTTGCCCTTAACACCAATGACCCGGGGGTAAATGAAAAAAGAACCGTCCGCGTACGTTTTACCTTTTTCCAGCAAACGCTTGTCTTCATACACCTTAACAAGGGCGTTGGCTACAGATTTGTTATCCGCATCGAACACCTGAAACCGTATCCGTTCTTCTATGGGAATCGGATAATGTTCTGCCTGGTCTTCGTATTTTTTCAGAAATTTGAGAAAATAATTGAATTGCTTGTTATCGTCTGCAAATCCCGCCTTAAGCCCGGATTCGGAAGCCACCGGAGCCGAAGCTTTTTCGAAGGTAATCAGGTCTCTCATTTTGTCATCACCTTTCGGAGGCGGGGCCATAGACGGACTTTCCGTTTTGTTGTTTTTCTTTTTAGTTCTCCGGGCACTGTGAAATTCAACGCTTTTATCATGCTCCATGAATTTGTCCAGATGACCGTGCGGTTTCTTTTCCATATAGATGGTCAGGCGCGTCACATGACCGTCCCTAACTTCCACTTCTTTGATAATTTTATGGCCATAGCCTTTGTGCGTAACGACTAGTTGATAACTTCCCACGGGTACATTTTCCAGGGAGAATGAACCCGAATCGTCGCTGGTTGTGGTCATCCTCAGTTCAATTATTTTAATATGCGCCTGCGGCAGGGGCAGCAGGGTTTTACTGTCCAGTACTTCCCCGGAAATGGCGCCGGTCTGGGCGGATGCGAACCGGAGAAGAGAAAACATCAACAAACTGAAAAAAATTGCTTTCATGACGAGCTCCTTCAGAAATCTTCAGGACAAGAGAATATCATTTTTTGCGTTAGTTAAACTACATGACGGGGAAAAGAACAGTATAGTCAAAACCATAAAAGAAAATCTAAGTTTGTTCGCCATTTTTACCTCGATGTTTCAACTATAAATGTTTTAACAACAATTCAAAATGAAAGTTCAGAATGTTCAATATTTTAAAGATTCTATGTAATGGAAAGCAACCCATTACGTTTTTTCTTTTACTGCCAATTTTATGCCAGCCACTAAAACTTAAATGAAACAAGACGGAAAAGATAAAAAGTATAAAACTTTTTAACACCGTTGTTAACCGGGTTATCTTTATGGGCGTATTATTTCCCTTGAATTCTTAAACGAAATATTATATTTTTTTTAAGTGAGGTTTTCTTTCAGTTCTTCTTTACTACTGCGGTAAAAAGCGATTAATTCCGCTGATCCAGGGATCATTCAAACATAAATATTCAACGTCCAGGAGGCATGATTATGATGCGCACCATCTTTATCATTGCATTATTGTTTCGTTTTGCCGTGAGCGGCGATGTGTGGGTTAAAGAAGTGCTGGACGCCAACCTGTTCCTTCTTTCCGATGGGCAAAAGGTTCAGATGGGTAATATTGCCGCGCCATCGTTGTCAGATCCGGACTCGGCCAAACAGGCCCAGGCTAAGGCGATCCGTAAATATATTCGTTTGCGATTGGAAAGAAACGGCAATGTGGAAGTAGTATTCACGGGTTTCAGGAGCGAGTCTGGTTATCCGCTGGTGTATTTTCTGGTGAAATATCCGCTGGAAAAAAGAAATCTGAACATTGAGTTTTTAAAAAGCGGTTACGGCCGCTTTGTGGACAATGCCGGTACAAAATACAAAACGGCAGCCGAAGCTGCGCAAAGCGAAGCGCAAAAATTCAAACGCGGTATCTGGGCGGATCAGCCTTTCCGGAAAAAGAAGACTCCGTATCGGGTTAGCTTTTCCGGAACCTTTTTTTACAGCGAATCCGGTGATGACCGCGATATTTTCCAGGGTCTCTGGTTTTCGCTTCGACCGCAAAAAGAAGAGCACGGACTATTGTTCAGCGGCGGTATTGCCCGCCATGTGGAATCCGGTACCGGCTGTTGCGAATGCGACTGGTCGGTAGACGAGCTCGGACCGCTGCCCGCTTATCACCATATCTCCGTTCCCTATTTTCTGCAGGCCGGCGGTCAATTTGTATGGCACTATGTGGGAATTAACGTCGGTTTAACCTATTTTCGCTTAGGTGACCTTTATTGCAGTGGAGCACCCGAATTGTGGGTGCTGCCTTTTGCTAATCTGCGCCTGGGCCTGATGAAAGAATTCTACCTGACAGCGGCCATGTGGCATGATTTTTTAATACCATATTCCTGGGGAGCGAAATATTATATTCAATATCCCGATGCCTGGCTTTGGGTGGGTGGTTGGAAAAGCAAATCCAAGCCCCTGTTACTGGGTGTGGAAGCAGGCTATCCACTGGGCAAACAATTTCAACTGACCGTTAAGGCTACCCACTACCTGGGTGACCAACAATTAGGCCTGAGTATTGGAATTGCAAAACTTGTTTTTATTGAACACTAATTTACGTAAATTAAAGTGTCGCTTTTAAACAACAAAACAAGAGGATGCTATGAATACACTCAAGGAACTTTTGGACATCGCCATTCAGGCCGAAATCGACGCACAGAAACTGTACCGGCGGGGCGCGCAAATCGCGGAGGACAAAGAAACCAAGCAATTCCTGGAGCAATTGGTCCTGGAAGAAGTGCGGCACGAGAATATGCTGTACAATATTCGCGAAACCGGTATGTACGATTTGGACGTGGAAATTCCCAACGAGGAATTGTTCGAAATGGCGCGTACTTCCCACGGCAGTAATGAGGTGAACTTTGAGAAAGATTAGACCGTGGACCAAATCCTGGAGGTGGCCCTAAAAAGAGAATTCAATGCACAGAAGCGCTATGCCGCAGCGGCGGAATCGGTAAAAGACGAGGAGCTGATCACGCTTTTCCGCAATCTGGCAGAAGAAGAAGGCAACCATCACCGAAAGGTCGAAAGACAATATAACCTTTTGAAAGGATTGATGGGTAACGAACAATAAAATTCCATTTCGTTTATAAACGCAAACTATCCACGAAGGTGAGGTACGACTGATATCGCTTGGGATGTATCTCGCCTTTTTCTAACGCTTCTTTCACGCCGCAGTCACTTTCCGTGATGTGCAGACAATTATTAAATCGGCAGTACGGGGCATACTCTGCAAATTCCCGAAAATAAAGTCGCGCCTCGGTATAATGGATGTCGATGAAGTCGATCAGCTTGATGCCGGGCAAATCGATCACTTCCGTTTGATCATCGAAATGATACACCTTTACACGTGTCGTGGTATGTTTTCCTTTTTTCGTAACGTGGCTGACATCGTTCACCATGATCTGCAGATTCGGATCGATGGCGTTGAGCAGGCTGCTTTTGCCCACACCGGAATGCCCCGCCAGGGCCGAGCGTTTCCCCTTGATCGCATCGGCTAGTTCAGGGATTCCAACGCCGCTTTTAACCGAAGTGAGCAGGGTGCGGTAACCGATGCGTGCGTAGATTTCACGCACTTCCTCGCCTTCGCGTGAGTCTTCCAGTAAATCGATTTTATTAAAGCAGATGATCGGCTCAATGCCTTCGATTTCCGCCAGTATTAAAAAACGGTCGATTAAGCCTAATTTCAGAGGAGGAGAAACAAAGGACCCGACGATCAGCAACTGATCCAGATTGCGGGCCAGTTTGCGGATGTACGGCAGATGTTTTTCGATGAACTTTGGAACGCCGTCCTGGTGCAGCAATTTTTGTTTTTGCTCCAGCTCGGTTTTAGAACGCAAAAGGTAGTGGATTTTCTTCTTTTGCTTTTTGGTCAGGCGCCCCATACGCTCCTTTTACAAGCTGTTCTTATCCAGGTACTCATAAATCAACTGCCGCGGTGCTACTGATTGTTTGGCATAAGTAACCGCCTGGCCCAACCGTTTTTGCGCTTCCGTCAGAACATTTTCCTTGTCCGTGTAAACGGTCATAAGCGTTTCGCCTTTTGCTACTCGATCCCCGCCTTTTTTGTGCACCATGATGCCGGCCTTGGGATCGATTTCGTCATCCGACTTCGTGCGGCCCGCTCCCAAAATAACCGCGGTCAGCCCCACCTCCAGGGCGTCGATCCCGGCAATATAGCCGTCCTGTTCCGCCGTAACCTGAACGCTGAATTTTGATTTGGGATATTTTTGCGGATTCTTCACCATTTCAACATCGCCTTCCTGTTCGGACACAATCTCCAGGAATTTGTCCCATGCTTTTCCGGAACGGATCATCTCTCTGGAGATTTCCTTGCCCTCATCGATAGAACCCGCCTTTTTGCCGAGATAAATCATGGCACCGCACAACGTGTGCGTTACTTCCATTAAATCTTCAGGGCCGTCTCCCTGCAATGCGTAAATGCATTCTTCGATCTCATTCCAGTTGCCCACGGCCCTGCCTAGCGGTTCGTTCATGTCCGTGATGTAAGCCACCGTGGGCTTGCCGAACCGCTCGCCCGTGGCGATCAACTGTTTGGCAAGAGCCACGGAATCCTCATACTTTTGCATAAAAGCGCCTTTCCCGGTCTTCACATCCAGCACCAGGGCGTCGATCCCTTCAGCCAGTTTCTTGCTCATTATGCTGCCAGTAATCAGCGGAATGGATTGAATGGTGGCGGTGACGTCCCGCAGGGCATACATTTTTTTGTCGGCCGGCACAATATCCGGCGTTTGCCCGATCAGGCAGGTGCCGATTTTTGCGATTTTTTCGGCATATTCCTGGATAGAATAATTGACCCGAAAGCCGGGAATGCTTTCCAGCTTATCCAGCGTACCGCCGGTATGCCCCAGACCGCGTCCGGAAATCATGGGCACCAGAACGCCGGCCGCAACGACAATGGGCGCTAAAATAATGGACACTTTGTCTCCCACACCGCCGGTGCTGTGCTTATCCACCTTTACGCCCGGAATATGGCTCAGGTCCACCACCCGCCCGGAATTAAGCATGGTTTTGGTTAAGGCCATGGTTTCATGCTGACTCATGCCCCGCAAAAAAACAGCCATCAGCAAAGCCGACATTTGATAATCCGGAATTTCGCCGCGGGCAAAACCCAGAACCATGAATTCAATTTCTTCATCGCTTAATTCAAAGCCATCGCGTTTTTTACTGATTATCTCGTAAGGGGTCATACCATTCCTTCTCTGGTTTAGATTTATTTTTTTTCTTTATATTTTTTCCCATCCGAATACAAAAGAAGAAGATTGACCTCGAAATCGCAATTCTTCATTCGGTGGTCATAATTCATCGTTCATTTAACTGCTATCTGTGTGTAATTAACCATTGGCCTTTGGACATTGGTCAAGGGCTATTAATCAAATCATAATGCCCATTAACGAACACCGAATCACGACAATCGCTGCTTTAGTAATCCGCGTCCTTACCGTTCCCGTTACCCACAATAGCCACGCTGGCGCTGGCGCCAATGCGGGTGGCACCGGCTTCCACCATTTTACAGGCTTCCTCGTAGGAGCGTACGCCGCCGCTGGCTTTTACACCCATGGATTCGCCTACGACCTTGCGCATCAAAGCCACATCTTTCACCGTGGCACCGCCCTTGCTGAAACCGGTGGACGTTTTGACGAAATTGGCTCCGGCATGCTTGGCAATGGCGCAGGCTTTAACTTTTTCTTCGTCGGTTAATAAACAGGTTTCAATAATCACTTTAACGATACGCCGGCCCGCAGCGCGTACCACCGCGCGAATATCCCGTTCCACCAGATCATAATCGCCGGACTTGAGCGCACCGATGTTAATGACCATATCCAGCTCGTCAGCGCCGTTTTCAACGGCCAGTTGCGCTTCACGGGCTTTGACTTCCGGGAATGTGGCGCCCAGTGGAAAGCCGATCACGGTGCACACACGGGACTCGCTGCCGCGTAAAATTTTATGTGCCAAAGGCACCCAGGTAGGATTGATACACACAGAAGCGAAATGGTAATCACGGGCTTCGTAGCAGATTTTTTCCACGTCTTTTTGTGTAGCGTCCGGTTTGAGCAGTGTATGGTCAATCCAGCGTGCCAGTTCGTATTTGGGCGGACAAGTGGGACCCACAGCACCGACCCGATTGGCGCCGAAAGAAATCAATTCGTTGGCCGCGTCGTACGTGAATGGTCGCGGTGCAATATGTTTCTCGGAAATGACCTGGGAAATAATCCGTTCAATCACATCGCTGGTAATGGAAGACATAAATAATCCTCTATTTTAAACAGGTTTTCGCATTTCTTTTTTCTCCTCACAAGTGTTTTGCCTCGCTAATGTGCGGAGATTTGTTAATCAAGCGCGTCCGCGTCTAAGCGAATATCGTCCACCACGGCGGTAATGACCGCCTGCACCGGGATATCGTTATCCTCAAAAATAATGCGCGCCGAACCGCCTTCCCGCATCACCAGAACGCGGTCGCCCGGTCCGGCCTGTACCGTATCCAAAGCTAAAAATGCTTTGCCCTGCGGTTGATCCTCCAGGTCCAGCGGCTGAACAATCAGAATTTTCTTTCCCTTAAAATGTTCGTTTTTAACCGTGGACACAATATCCCCGATCACCCGGCAAATCTGCATGTTACATTAACGCCTTTATTTCGTCCATAAAACGTTTACCTAATGACAGCGCTTCTTCCTCCGTGGGCGCTTCGCTAATCACGCGCACAATCGGTTCCGTGTTGGACTTGCGCATGTGCACCCAGCTGTTCTCAAAATCGATCTTCACCCCGTCCAGCAAATCGATCGGCCGGTCTTTGTATTTTTCGGCCATGACTTGCAGCACCCGATCCGGGTCCATGCCCTCGATATTCACTTTTTGCTTAATCATCACATATTGCGGCAGAGAAGCGTGCAGTTCGGCCATGGTTCCGCCGAATTCCAGCAACTGCTGCAATGTTAACGCCACAGCCACCGGCGCGTCCCTTCCCAGATGTACTTCCGGCAGGATGACCCCTCCGTTGCCCTCGCCGCCTAAGATGGCGTCGATTTCCTTCATCTTTTCGGCTACGTTTATTTCGCCCACCTTGCTGCGCATGAACATGCCGTTGTAGTATTTCACTATATCTTCCGACGCCCGCGACGTGGACATGTTAACCACCATGCGTCCCATTTTTTTACTGAACACCAGTTTGGTGGCGATCACCAGCGTGTACTCTTCGCCGATAGGCCGGCCATTGTTATCCACGATTGCGCAGCGATCCACATCAGGATCCACCGCAAATCCCACGTCGGCGCCGGTTTCTTTTACTTTCTCGCACAGCTGGGTCAGGTTCTCCGGCAGAGGTTCCGGTGTGTGGGCAAACCGTCCGTTCGGTTCCTGATTCAGGGTAATCACTTCGCAGCCTAACTCTTCCAGTAGTTGCGGTATGATGACACCGCCGGCACCGTTCACCGTATCCACCGCCACCTTGAAGCGACGTTTACGCAACGCCTCCACATCAATGTAAGAGATTTTTTTAACCCGCTCAATATGACGTCGAATGGCGCCGTCATCCAGCGCGATCGTACCCAGTCGATCCCAGGCTTTGAAATCCGTTTCGCCATAGTCGGCCATGGCAAACACCTTTTCCGCTTCCGCGGGACTCAAAAAGCGGCCGTCGCTGCCCATAAATTTTAAACCATTCCACTGAATGGGGTTATGGCTGGCCGTAATGGCAATGCCACCGGCCGCCTGATGATGTTCCACCTCTAACTGAACCGTGGGCGTGGGCACAATTCCGATGTCGATTACCTGACAACCGGAAGCCACCAGAACACCCCGCACAAGATCGGACAAAAAAGGCCCGGAAACACGGGAATCTCTGCCCAGCACCACTTTGCCGCCGTTCAGATATTTGGCGAAGGCCGAAATGTATTTGTCCACCACAGCCGGCGTCAGAGACTCACCGATCACTCCCCGAATGCCCGATATAGATACCATTAACGCAGCCACCATTCCTCCTTAAATACTGATCCCAATAAAACAACAATTTAAACCGACCGGCGGATAAACACAAGGGAATTTGGGTAAATCACGCAAAGACCTCCATATTTTAATAAGCGTACTTAAGCGCAGTAAACAAGAATAGAGAAATTAGAAAACAGGAAAAAGAATTTTTTTTTAATTCCACGCCGGAGAATGCGCTTTTTGTAATCGTTTCATGATTCTGTTAAATGCATCTTTATCCATGACAATCACGGCAAAATAAATCTTATTTTTTTATTGGTTAATTGATACCGCATGCTTAAATTCCGCCTTTCAAACAACTAAGAAAAAGACGACATGGAAATATCCGTTTATTTACAGCAGCACCAAATCATTTTATTGTTTCTGATTATTACCCTGGGTTTCATTTTCGGGCAGATTAAGATATTTGGCTTTTCTTTTGAATCTTCCGGCATCCTGTTCGTAGCCATGCTGTTCGGCAATTACGGGTTTACGCTCAATCACGATTTTCAGATGATGGGTCTCATCTTGTTTATTTACGCCATTGGTCTTCAGGCCGGGCCTACCATTTTCAATATGTCGCGCAGCCAATCGTTGCAACTGAACACGCTGGTCTTTCTTCTTTTGGGCGGCGGCGCCCTGCTGACCTTTCTGATCTCTTATTTTGGGCATCTGGATATGGCCTTAGCCATCGGATTATTTGCCGGGGCCATGACCAGCACGCCCGGTTTGGCGGCCGCTCAGGAGGCCACCGGTTCCCATCTTACCTCCACCGGTTACGGAGTGGCATACCCCTTTGGCGTAATTGGCGTCATCTTGTTCGTCAAGCTCATGCCGGCACTGTTTAAAACGTCCATCAAAAACGAAGAAGAACGCATCAAACAGGAAGAACAGTCGGCCCGGGAACCGGTGATCAGCAAGCAGGTGCGCATCACCAACGAAGAACTGAACGGCAAAACGTTAAAGGAGCTGGACCTCACCCGCGTGACCGGAATCATCATTTCCCGGGTCATTCATAACGGGGAACTGCATATCCCCAAATCCGACACGGTGCTGCATGTGAATGACATCGTCCGAATTGTAGGTGAGGAGACCAAGGTTAAAAAAGCCACTCCCTTTCTGGGGCGCGAGTCCAAATCAAAAATGCCGGAAAGCCGATATTTTGAGTCGCGTAAGTTTGTGGTCACCAATAAACAAATTATCGGAAAAACCATCGGCGAACTCAATCTGCATGCCCTGTTTAATGCCAATATCACGCGTATACGGCGCGGCGGAGTGGAATTCGCGGCCGAACCCAATCAGCGCCTGTGCTGGGGAGACCGGGTGCGGGTGGCTGGAGACGCAACGCACATGGACGAAATCCGCAAATTATTCGGCGACGAAATGAAAAAGCTGGAATACGGCAATATTTTTTCCATTATCCTGGGGATCCTGTTAGGTATTTTAGCCGGATTGATTCCTTTTTCGATCGGGAAGGTGATTTCTTTTAACCTGGGCATCACCGGCGGTGTGCTGCTGGCCGGGCTGTTTCTGAGCAACCGCGGTAAAGTAGGGCCGGTGATATGGTTTGTGCCGGCGCCCATCGTGACTTTTATGCGTGAATTCGGATTGACGCTCTTTTTGGCCGTGGTGGGCATCCGGGCCGGTTCGCAGGTGCTGGAAATATTACGCGGGCAAGGTATGACGCTTGTACTCTTTGGCGCACTAATTACGCTGCTTCCGATGATTACCGTTACTTATTACGCGCGATGGAAATACAAGCTCTCTTTACTCGACCTGTTCGGTTTGATCAGTGGCGGTATGACCTCTACTCCCGGCTTGGCCGCAGGAACGGCCATGACCGATTCCCAGAGGCCGCTGGTGCTGTATGCCTCCGTTTATCCTTTTGCCATGCTGATGATGATGGTTTTTTGCAAACTGCTGGCAATTTTGGCGTAACCGGGTTTCCCGCACGGGAGCAGCTTTAGATTTATTTGGCCCAAGTTTGATTCTTGCTTGCTTGTAAAGCGATTATTTGTTTAATTTATTAATTATGAAGCTATCCTACGGTTTTATAGAAACGCGCGGCTATGTGGGAGCGATCGAAGCGGCCGATGCCATGGTCAAAGCAGCCAAAGTGGAACTGATCAAATGGCGCCGGGTGGGCGGCGCGCTGGTAATGATTGTGGTTCGGGGCGAACTGGGTGCCTGTCAGGCCGCGGTTAATGCCGGCAGCGTGGCGGCCGACCGCGTCGGTGAACTGGTGGCCGCTCACGTAATCGCCAATCCGTTCGACGACACGCAACATCTGGTGGAAGAATGGATCGGCGCTCCCAAACGCAAACCGCCCGCACCGTCTGCCACCAAACCCGCGTCCAAACGAAGAAAAGGGGCCAAAAAGCCCGCGTCCCCTTCTCAACCTCCCGACCAACTCATTCTGGATCATTTAAAGCAATCGCCGCAGGGCGCCTCCCTTCAGGAAATGGCCGCCCGCTTTAAACTGGAAGCGGCTCAGCTGCGTTTGATCCTGAAACAACTCATGGACGCCAGTGCGGTGGAAAAAATCCGGCAGCGTTATTTCGCCATTAAACCCAAGAGGCGGAAATGAAATTCGTAGCCATCGTCAACAACAAAGGCGGCATCGGGAAAACCACCAGCGCGGTCAATTTAGCGGCCTGCTTCGCCAAAATGAATCAACGCTGTCTGCTGGTAGACCTGGACCCCTCGGCCAGCGCCTCGCTGCACTTCGGCTTTGACAAGCAGGAGAAGGATTACCAAACCATTTGCGATTTTTTAATCCAACCCCAGCGCAAAATTTCCGATTATATTTACCCGGTCGGCAACGGATTCCTGCACTGTTTACCCTCCGAGCCGGCGCTGAGCGAATTTCTGGAAGAAATAGCCCTGGAAGAAGAGCAGGATTTTTTTCTGCACCGGGAAGATTTCCCGGATCGCTTTGAAATCGTCCTGTTTGATAGTCCGCCCAACATGGGCAGCCTGGCTTTAAATGCGCTGGCCATTGCCGATTACGTTCTGATCCCCATCCAAACCCAGTATCTCGGTCTCAGCGGACTGGACGTAACGTTAAACGTCATCGAAAAAACCAGGCGCCATCTGAATCCCAGGTTAAGGATTCTGGGCGTCTTCGGCACGCAATACGACCGCCGCACGCGCGTGGCCAAAGACGTGTACACTCTGATCCAACAACGGTTTCCCAGACAAATATTTCAGACGGTGATCGGCGTAAACAGCAAGCTGGTCGAAGCGTTTCACGTCCGGAAACCGGTTATCGATTACGCTCCTTCAGCCCGTGGCGCTAAAGAGTATATGGCCCTGGCCGAAGAAATATTAAACCGCATGCGACTTACCGGAGGCCCGGCAGAAAAATGAAGAAATTAATCACCGCCCGCATGGTACGGCAGGCGCACACAGACGGCATTAAGGAAATCGAGGCGTTTAAAAACCAATACATCGTAACGCCCGAAGCCCGTTCACTAGCCAAAGACCTGGGGATTGCGCTGCTGGAAGAGCAAAAACAGCCGGACGCGGCCCAAAACGCTCAATTTAACGATATCGACGAAACCACTGTGCGCCAGGTGATTGAGCGTGTCGTGGAGCGTTTGCCGGCCGACCAGCGCGATCCGAACCTGATCCGGGAAGTGGTCATCGACGTGCTGCAAAGATTCAAAAAGTAACCGCGATGTTTGAAAAGATCATAAATCGGTGCCGTGAAGGCTGCCGTAAACGACCGCGCCGCATTGTTTTTACCGACGCTCTGGACGAACGCGTACTGCAAACGGTTCGTTATCTGAAGGATGAAAACCTGGCAGACCCGATTTTGATTGGCGCCAAGTCCGCCATCCGGGATTTCGCCGCACGTTTTCGCATTTCTCTGACCGGGATCAAGATTCGTCAACCCCGGCACGATCCGGAATTTGACCATTTGGTACGCGCTTTCTTTGACCGCCGTAAAGCCAAAGGGCTGACCCGTTACCAGGCAGAATCACTGCTAAACGACCCGCTCTGGTACGGCAGCGGTTTTGTGGCCAGGGGATTGGCCGACCTTGTGATGACCGGAAACCAATCGCCCATTAAAGATGCGTTGCAAGCGGTTCTCCAGATGGTGGGTGTGGATGAGGCCGAAAATACGGTATCAGGATTTTATCTACTGGTTAGCCCGGACAACCAACGGGCGCTGGCTTTCGCGGATTGCTGCGTGCTGCCCCGGCCAACGGCGCAGCAATTGGCGTCCATTGCGGTGAACACGGGGCGGGCTTACGCGCAAATGACCGAAGAAGAGCCGCGGGTGGCGTTGCTTTCGTTTTCTACCATGGGCAGCGCCCGGCACGAGCTGGTGGATCAGGTAACGAAAGCCGTGCAACAGGCGCAGGGGCAAAAAACCGGCATGACCATTGAGGGAGAATTGCAGTTCGACGCGGCCATCGTGCCGGAAGTGGCCGCCAAAAAAGCGCCCGGTAGTAAATTGCAGGGTCAAGCCAATGTGCTCATTTTTCCCTCGCTGAACGCGGCCAACATCGGGTATAAGATCGCACGCGATTTGGCCGGATGGCATCTTTACGGGCCCTTTTACACCGGTTTCAGGAAACCGGTACACGGCCTGCCTGCCACCGGCAGCGCGGAAAGTTTTATTAAAACAACGATTCTTGCTTGTTGTTTATTAGAGAAGAACCAGTTAAATTTAAGTCATTCGTAACTTAAAACTGTTATGCCGGACGATCCGGCCTTCAGGGATTGAAAAACAAAGGTAATTGAAAATTCACAAACCTAATAAAGGAGCGCTTTATGGAAGCATTAGGTATGATTGAAACCAAGGGGCTGGTAGGATTGATTGAAGCGGCGGACGCCATGGTCAAAGCGGCCAAAGTAAAGCTGGTGGCTTATGAACAAATCGGCGGCGGATACGTCACCGCGCTGGTACGCGGCGATGTAGCTGCCTGTAAAGCGGCAACCGACGCCGGCGCTGCGGCTGCCGAACGGGTCGGCGAGCTGGTGTCCGTGCATGTGATTCCGCGTCCGCATGGTGATCTGGAAGACGTGTTTCCCATAAAATTAAAAGGAAAGATTGAATAGCCGCAAGCCGGGAATCTGCCGCATTTCCTTTAGGTTAAACCGGCTGTTCGCAGCAGATAATTCAATGTAACAGCCATAGAGAGACCGGACAAAAAATCCGGTCGCAACAGAGGAGTATTCCATGATGGAAGCTTTGGGAATGATCGAAACCAAGGGCCTCGTAGGCCTGATAGAAGCCGCGGACGCCATGGTCAAAGCCGCGCGTGTAAAACTGGTGGCTTACGAACAGATTGGCGGCGGATACGTCACCGCGCTGGTACGTGGCGATGTGGCGGCCTGTAAAGCGGCCACCGACGCCGGTGCTGCGGCTGCCGAACGGGTAGGCGAGCTGGTTTCCGTGCACGTGATCCCGCGTCCGCACGGCGATCTGGAAGAAGTGTTTCCGATTAAATTAAAAGGAACGCTGGAATAGCGTTCTTCTGTTCCACCGTTCGTCTTCGCTGCCGGATGCTATAAAAATATGTCTGTAACCGGCAACGTAACATTTACTTTTGCTGCATTTTATTGCAGCTTTCTTTTTGTTAAAATATTCAAATCGAAATAAAGGAAACACCATGGCTTTATCGGACAGGGAGATTTCCCAAATCGTCGATTCGGTAATGGCCCGCCTGAACCAGGCACAACCGACCACCGTTCGTTCGACTGCAAAGAAGTACCCGGCCGGAGTTTACGAAACGCTGGACGAAGCGGTGCAGGTGGCTAAAGAAGCCCAGAAGAAAATCCGCAATCTGGAATTTCGCGGAAAGATTATTCAGGCGATGCGTCAGGCCGGGGTTCAATACGCCCGCGAACTGGCGGAACTGGCGGTTCAGGAGACCGGTATGGGCCGCGTGGAGGACAAGATCCAAAAAAATATCTCTCAGGCCGAACATACACCCGGACTGGAAGATCTGAAACCGGACGCCCTCTCCGGCGACCATGGGTTAACCATTATCGAGAACGCGGCCTGGGGCGTGATTGCTTCCATTACGCCGTCCACCAATCCGGCGGCTACGGTCATCAACAACGCCATTAGCATGATTGCGGCAGGCAACGCCGTGGTCTTCGGGCCGCATCCGGCCGCAAAAAAAGTCACGCATCGCGCCATCGAAGTGGTCAATCAGGCCATCGTTTCCGTGGGCGGACCCCAATATCTTTTAACGACCGTGGCCGAACCTTCCATAGAAAACGCGCAACAGTTGTTCAAATATCCGGGTATCGATCTTCTGGTGGTTACCGGTGGAGAATCGGTGGTGGAGGCGGCCAGAAAACACACCAACAAACGGCTGATGGCCGCCGGAGCCGGCAATCCTCCGGTAGTAGTGGACGAAACCGCGGATATCGCCAAAGCCGCCAAATCGATCGTCTGGGGCGCCTCTTTCGACAATAACATCGTGTGCGCCGACGAGAAAGAAATTATTGCCGTCGATCAGATCGCAGACCAGCTAAAGCAGGAGATGCAGAAAAACAAAGCGGTGGAATTAACATCCGCTCAGGCCGACGAGCTGGCTCGCGTGATTCTGGAAGGCTATCCAGGACCGGATGCGGTCATCAACCGGAAATGGGTCGGCAGGGACGCCGCCAAATTGGCCGCTGCCATCGGGGTAAATGTGCCACCGGAAACGCGCCTGTTGTTCGTGGAAACAGATAAAAATCACCCCTTTGCCCGCATTGAGCTGATGATGCCGGTCGTGCCGTTGATTCGCATGCCCGACGCCGACGCCGCGATCGACACGGCCATCGAGCTGGAGCGCGGACTACACCATTCCGCGGCCATGCACTCAAGGAACATCGATCATATGCACCGCATGGCCAACGAGATTAATACCAGCATTTTTGTCAAGAACGGTCCGTGCCTGGCTGGACTGGGCTTCGGCGGCGAGGGCTGGACCTCCATGACCATTACCACGCCCACGGGCGAAGGTGTCACTTCGGCCAAAAGTTTCGTCCGCTTGCGCAGATGCGTCATCGTGGATCATTTCAGGATTGTTTAACGCTCAGGATGAATGCATTGCAAACGATTAACCGGCGGCTGCAAAAGATTGCATCCATTGTCAACGACGTCTCCCCGACGGAAGCGCCGGCGCGCTGGCAGGTAGGTATAGACCTTGGCACCGCCGATGTGGTGATTCTGCTGGTGGATGAACGTGGAGAACCCGCTGCGGCGTTTATGGAATGGGCCGAAGTGGTACGGGATGGCGTGGTGCTCAATTACTGGGGCGCGGTTCAGATTGTTAAAAAACTGGTTTCCCTGGCCGAAGAGAAATTCAATATTAAAATCGAAGAAGCAGTGACCTCTTACCCGCCCGGTACGGACCGGGAAATCGTTCAGAATGTCCTGCGGGCGGCCGGACTTTCTATAAAAGCGATTATTGACGAACCGTCCAGCGTTGTGCATTTGTTAAAGATCGACGACGGGGCGGTGGTGGATATCGGCGGCGGTACCACCGGGATTGCAATCAGCAGAAACGGCAACATCATTTATTCGGCGGATGAACCGACCGGCGGCAGGCACGTGAGCCTGACCTTGGCGGGAAATCAAAAAATTTCTCTCGAAGAAGCGGAAGAATTAAAACGCAGCCCACAGGCAGAACAATTCGCCCCTGTGGTCATGCCGGTTTTTCAGAAGATGGCGGAAATTATCCGGCAGCACCTGCAGGGACAAAACGTGCACTCTGTTTATCTTTCCGGAGGGACTTTTTGTTTTCCCGGCATCGACCGGGTGTTTGAACAGGAATTACCGGGGTACGAAATTATTCTGCCTTCGAACCCGTTATACTTAACGCCGCTGGCCATTGCGGCTTACGGATTTTCGGAAAGTTGACTATGAATAAACAGGAAATACTGCACCGCATCAGAGAAGCCGGCGTGATCGGAGCCGGAGGAGCCGGTTTCCCCACTTACAAAAAGCTGGACGCTCAGGTGGAACACGTGATCGCCAACGGCGCCGAGTGCGAGCCGTTGCTGTACAAGGACCGTTCTGTGATGCTTGAAGAAGCGGAAGCCTTTTTACGCGGTCTGACCATCATGCAGGAGCTCACCGGAGCAACAAAGGTTACCATCGCCTTAAAAGAAAAAAACCGGGATATTGTGGAGGTGCTTAAGCCGCAGGCGGAGCGGCTGGGATTCGATTTCCTCATTTATGAAGACGTGTATCCTGCCGGCGACGAATACATCCTGGTTTACGAGATCACCGGCCGACGCATTCCGCCCGGAGGCATCCCCTTACAGGTAGGGGCGGTGGTGGACAACGTGGAAACCATCATCAATATTGCCCACGCCGTGGACGAGCAGCGGCCGGTGCTGGAAAAATACGTCACCATTACCGGCGCGGTAAAAAATGCCCTGACCACCAAAGTGCCGGTGGGAACCACTTTCGGGGATTGCATCGCATTGGCAGGCGGATTCACGGTGGAACAGGCCGCCATTCTAACCGGCGGCGTGATGATGGGCGGCGTGGAATTCGATCTGAATCTGCCGCTGGCAAAAAATGTGGGCGGACTCATTGCGCTCCCGGCCGACCACTATCTGGTGCGCCGAAAAACCACGCCCAAAGAAACGTACCAGCGCATTGGGCACGGCCAGTGCGACCAGTGCTCGTTGTGTACGGAAATGTGTCCGCGCTATATCCTGGGCTATCCCATCGAGCCACACAAGGTGATGCGCAATCTGCTCATGACCGGCGAAGCCAAAGAGCGGGTCAGCCTGTGGGCGGAATACTGCTGCGAATGCAATGTGTGCACCATGATTGCCTGTCCGGAAGGGCTGGACCCCAAAAATATCTGCGTGGACGCCAAACAACTGCTCCGGGAAAAGGGACTTTCGCGCATGCCGGAAGAACTGGAGGTCCTGTTTCGCGACGTGCATCCGGCGCGCAAGGGACGGGAAATTCCGATCGATACGGTTTACCGCCGCCTGGGCCTGAAACCTTACGACCGCCACGCTGAATTCATACCGGCCGGTCTGAATCCCGGCGAGGTCATTATTCCGCTGGATTCCCATATCGGGCAACCGGCCAGTCCGGTAGTTCAGGTGGGGCAGCGGGTAGAAGCCGGTGCATTAGTGGGCGCCGTACCGGAAGAGGCGCTGGGTGCGCCGGCGCATGCCAGCATCAGCGGAGAGGTAACGCAAATTGAAGCCAGAGGAATCCATATCATTTCCAAATAAGAGGATGAACGAATGAAAGGCGCAGCCATTGGTATTGTGGAAACATCGAGTATTGCCAAAGGGTACGAAGTTGCCGACGCCGTATTAAAGCGAGCGGACGTGCAGATCGTGGTCAACCGGACGATTTGTCCGGGCAAATATATGGTACTTATTGGCGGCGATGTGGACGCGGTGAACGCCAGTATCGAAACCGGCGTGGCCGTGGGCGCTCATACGGTGGTGGATCATTTTGTGATTCCGAACGTTCATCCCGAAGTCTTCCCGGCGATCAACGGCGTGGCGCGCATGCCGAAGATCGAAGCCCTGGGCATTATTGAAGGATTTTCCGTAGCCTCGGTCATCGAAGCGGCCGACGCAGCCGTGAAGGCGGCCGAAATCAAGCTGATTAACGTGCACCTGGCCATGGCCATCGGCGGCAAAGGTTACGTTACGCTCACCGGAGAAGTGGGCGCCGTACAAGCCGCGGTGGACGCCGGCGCGGCGATCATTGAGAAAAAAGGGTTGCTGGTGGAAAAAATCGTAATTCCCTCCCCGCGCAAGGAAATCCTTGAAGAGTGGATTTAGGATGGTTTTAGTGTTGGGTTGTTTGTGGGTGAACGGTTGATTTTGGCGCCATTGCATTACTATTCCGCAGGAGCGTCATGCTTATAGCCTATTTCCCACAAAAAAATAGCAACCCTGTCAGGGGCGGAATGGAAAAATTCCAAGCGCCAGATCACAAATCCCAAATAAGCTCCAAACCGAAAACTGAAAACTGATAACCGAATACTGAAACTGATAACCGACAACCGAAAATTTGTCAATATAATCAGGACGTGACATTCCCCCTTGCCCTTTTTATTCCTTAAAAAATCCTACGGCTTCAAACCGCTTGTTCCTCTCCCAGTTCCAGCTTCACGTCGCTGCAAATAATGGATTCCGAATATTTGCTTCGTTTCAGATTTAGGTAAACATCCATTACGCCGGAAAAATCACCTTCCAGAACGCCTTTGGCCCGGTAAACATATTCATGCAGGGGCGCGTAAGCTTCGGTGCCTTTGCCCTCGGCGTCTTTTTCCTCGTAAGGGAAAAAATCGGTCAGTTTTACGCCCTCCGGCAGATGTTCGATTACATTCTTTATTTCTGCGGCCGCTTCCCGATTGAAAACTTCGAAAGCAAAACTAAAACGTGCTGAAGTAATCGGCCGGATGGATTTTACTTCGTTGCCGGTGATTTTGGTGTACAGTTTAGAGGCTTCCACAAACGGTTTTACCAGGTTGTCTTCCAGGCACAAATGGACATAGTTATCCAGTTCAAAAAATTCTTTCAATAAATCCTTAAATGTTTCGCGTCGAATACCCGCTTTGCGGTGGAAAAAATATTTCCCCTCAGGATTCTTTACCGAAAGAAAACCTAACAGAAACCCTTTAACCAGCATAAAACGGCCTTCGATTACGATTTCTGAAAAAGTAGTTTTCATGAAGGAAACCTCCTTAAATGGTAAATCGTTTGATCTCCGCCGGGAGATTATTTATTCAATTCTTCTTTTACTTTAAGCTTGGTCTGAATCATGTCCGCATGTTCCAGACCGATCAGCGTGGTGATTTTTCGAATCAGGGAGTCCTCGTATTTATCCACTGTATCGTCGGCAAATATCAGCCGCCACAGGTTTTCCATCAGCTGCAATTTTTGTTCTCGGCTTAAATGTTTTTTTATTGAGTTTGTAAAAAGCCAGATATCCTGCCTGTTGGTCCTTTGGCTTTCTGCCTGCTTTAACAGCGTCTGTATCTGGTTGTTGCTGAACTGAAACTGTTGGGACAGGATGCGTTGCAATTGCCGGTTTTCTTCGGGCAGGACTTCAAAATCGGCGTGAATCATCTCCAGAAAAAGCACTACCGTGGCAATGATTAATTGCCGGTCTTCGTCTTGCCGTTCTTCCTTGGTGAGATTTAATTTCTCATTCCAGAGTTGGGAAATTTTATCCAGCATTTGGATGCATCCTTATTTATGTGACCGGCGCTGAATGCACCGGATATTTAACGGGTCAGTAAATCCACATACGCTTCCGCTACCAGGTCTTTAGGCGTAATGCCAAAATGGGACATCAGAAATTCAATCTTCTTTTTGCCGTCCGCATCGGAATGGTTTTCGTCGAGCACGGCTTCAAATTCAATGAACGTGCCCAAGTGTTTCACCCGATCCAGATGAATGCGCACATTCTGGTACAGGTAAATATGCCGTTCTTTTTCGACCACGGCGGCGACGCCTAAAATCCGTTCCATCAGTCGCTTAAATTTACTGGCGTCCGGCACCGGAACGAGCATGTACTCCGACGGGCGCGGACCCGGCTGATTTTTGCGCAGGTACGGAATCAGATTCGCACCGGAAAGGGAAGATTCGCGCAACTTCATGCGTCCATCGGCCACATGAAAAAAAGTGTCTTTCTGTTTGTCCAGTCCGACGAACGTACAGCTTAACTTCTTTATTTTCTCGAGCGCAGTTTCCGGATCGTCATATCGCGCCTTGATTTCAATATTTCTGCTCATACGGCGGATTTACATTGTCCTGCCGGGGTAGGCCTGCAATCCTTCCCGGATGATGCGCATGGCCTTTTTAATATCTTCCACATTAAGTACATAAGCGATGCGCACTTCGTTCTGTCCCAGGCCGGGTGTGGAATAAAAGCCGTTGGCCGGCGCCACCATGACGGTTTCGTTGTTAACGTCAAAATCGGTCAGCAGCCACTGGGCGAAACGGTCGGCGTCGTCCACAGGCAGTTTGACCACCAGATAAAAAGCCCCTTTGGGGTTGGGTGCCACAACGCCGGGCATTTCCCGCAGCATTTGTACCATCACATTGCGTCGTTCGGTATATTCGCGGATTACTTCGTCGAAATAGGATTGGGGCGTGTCAATGCCTGCCTCGGTGGCTACCTGCTCGATGGTGGGTGGACATAGTCTGGCCATGCCAAATTTCAACGCGGTATTTATGACCTCTTTATTTTTGGAAGCCAGCATACCGATGCGCGCGCCGCAAGCCGAATAGCGTTTGGAAACGCTGTCCAGCATGATGGTTCGGTCTTCGATCCCTTTCAGGTGCATGACGGAAGTGTGGGTGGTGCCGTCGTAAACAAATTCCCGATACACCTCGTCCGAAAGCAGAAACAGGTCATGCTCCAGCACGATCTGCCGCAGGGCTTCCAGCTCATCTTTCGAGTACACATAGCCGGTGGGGTTGTTTGGATTGCAGATCATGATGGCCCGTGTGCGTTCTGTGATTTTATCCCGAATGGATTCAATGGGCGGCAACTGGAAATCGTTTTCAATGCTGGAAGTAATGGGCACTACTTTGACCCCGGCTTCCACTGCGAAACCGTTGTAATTGGTGTAAAAGGGTTCGGGGATGATGATTTCGTCACCCGGATCACAAATGGCCATCAGGGCAAAGATGATGGCTTCGCTGCCGCCGGTGGTGATCAGGATTTCTTCGTAATCAAGATCGATGTCGAACCGGGCGTAATATTCGGACATTTTTTTACGCAGCGAGGTCAAACCCGCCGACGGCCCGTAAGCCACCACCGGCATATTCAGATTTTTAATGGGATTTAAAAATGAATCGGGCGTGTGAATGTCCGGTTGACCGATGTTCAGATAGTACACGTGTTTCCCCTGGGCCACGGCCTGATCGGCATAAGGC